>NZ_JAPTFX010000050.1:0-29061 GCF_030985895.1 Stenotrophomonas sp. Sm6012
GCGCTGCACCAGCACCGCCGAGTTCAGCGGGCCGCCATCGGCCGGGGCTTCGGTGCGCAGCGAGCGGCGCACCTGCAGTTCGCTGCGCAGTTCCGACCACTCGCGCTGCACCTGCTGCAGCATCGGCACCTGCGGGTAGTGCGGCAGCGAGCGTGACCCCGCATCGAGGTCGCGCACCAGCGCACGCAGGCTGTCTTGTGCGGGTGGCTTACTTGGCATCCGGCGCCTTGGGCTTGGGAATCGGCGCGATTTCCACGCGACGATTGCGCGCGCGGCCGTCCTCGCTGGCATTGGAACTGACCGGCTGCTCGCTGCCGAACGCGGCGGCGAACACCGCATCGGCGGGCACGCCATCGGCAATCAAGGTGCGGGTCACGGTCAGTGAACGCTGCGCGGACAGCTCCCAGTTGTCGGCGAAACGACGGTTGCCTTCGCGCACGGGGGCGTCGTCGGTGAAGCCGCTGACCATCAGGATTTCTTCGCGGCTGCCCAGGTAGGCGGCCAGCGGCGCAGCGAGGCTGCGCAGCAGCTCCTGGCCTTCCGGCTGCAGCTGGTCGGAGTTCAGTGCGAACAGCACGCTGCCATTGATGCCGATGCGGCCATCGACCAGGGTTACACGGCCGGCCGCCAACGGGCCGGCCAGCGCCTGTTCCAGCGTCTGCAGGCGCTTGGCCTCAGCCTGGCGCTGCTTCACTTCCTGGTCCAGCCGTTGCGAAAGCTCAAGCTGCACCGCCACCACGCCGACCAGGATCAGCACGAAGGCCCCCAGCAGCACCGACATCAGGTCGCCGAAGGCGGCCCAGATCGGGGCGTGCGAGCCGCCATCGACCTCCAGTTCGTCACTCATGCGCTGCCGGCCTTGCCGCGGCGCGTGGCCAGCTGCTGCAGTTCTTCCATCACCTGCTTCTGCGACAGCAGGCTGAGGTCGACCACCTCGCGCGCCTGCGCCACGTAGTAGGCCAGCTGCTCGTCGCTGCGCGCCAGCGAGGCATCCAGCGCGCCGCCAATCTGTTCCAGGCGGCTGGACAGTTCGGTGGAAGCGCTGCCGAACTGCGCGACGGCCTCGCCGAAGCTGCCGGCCAACTGGCCAACGTCGTCCGCGCTGCCACTGAGTGCTGCGGCAATGCCATCCAGCTTGCCGGTCTCGGCGGCGATATGGTCGGTGAAGCGGTTGCCGACGCGTTCCAGCAGCTCGGCCGAGCCGCCCACCAGTGCGTCCACCGCGGTGCGCTGTTCGTGCGAGGCGTGGTTGATCGCATCCAGCAGGGTCTGCACGGTGGCCAGCAGGCGGCCGCGCTCTTCCAGCATCGCGTTGTCGCGCACCAGGCTCTCGGAGAGCGTGCTGCGCAGCTCGTTGATGACGTCGGCGGCGGCCTTGGGCGCGGCGGCGGCGGTCTGCAGCAGGGTGGAGACTTCCGCCAGCGTGGCGCTGGCCTGGGCGCGGCCGTTCTCGCCGATCTGCTGCGCCGTCTCGGCCAACGTGTCGCAGACCTGCTGCTGCTGCGCGGCCAGGCGTTCGCCGTTGGCCTGCAGGCGCTCGGCCAGGTCCGTGGAGACGTGCTGCAGGGCATCGCTCCAGCGCTGCAGGCGCTGTTCGTCACCGGCCTGCAATTGCGCCTGCAGGGTGGCGTGCGCCTGCTGCAGTTCGGCACTGGCCGCGTCCCAACGCGCCTGGCGCTGCTGCTCGCGGCTGTCCAGGCTGGCCTGCAGTTCGGCGTGCGCGCTGGCGGCGGTCGCCTGCGCGGCCCGCCAATCCTGAGAACGCTGGTTTTCATGCTCCTGCAGCAAGGACTGGCTGGCAGCATGGCGCTGGTCCAGTGCCTGCAGCAGTGCCTCGGCGCGCGCGTCCAGATGCTCGCTGGCGGCCAGCAGTGCCTGCTGCTGGCGTTCGACCAGCGTGGTATTCAGTGCCTGCTGCTGTTCGGCGGCGGCGCGCCAAGCATCGGCATTGCTGCTGGCATCGGCCTGCAGGCGCTCGCCGATGCGTGCCACCAGCGCTTCGGCGTGCGTGCCCTGGCCATCGCTGAAGGCCTGCAGGTGCTGGCGCAGATCGCTCACCAGCGCCTGCTGTGCCTGGGTCTGCTCGCTCACCACCTTGGCCCAGCTGGCTTCGGTAGCGACGCGGCTGCGCTCGAAACCGTCGCTCAGGCCAGACAGCTGCTGCTGCACCGCCTGCTCGACACGGGCATGCAGTGCCTGGCCATGGTTGGCCAGGCCTGCCAGCGTGGTCTCGGCCATCGGCTGCAGCGCGCCACCGATGGCGGCGGCGCTGGCTTCGGCACCTTCGCGCAGCGACTGTTGCAGCGATACGGCCAGGCGTTCCTGCAGCGCCTGGCTCTGGGTCAGGAACTCGGTCTGGCCGGCCAGCAGGCGCTCATTGGCAGCCACACTGTGCTGTTCAAAGCTGCTGGTCATCGCCTGCAGGCGGTCGACCAGCGCCGGCAGCGCGACGGACTGTGCCTGCAACAGGCGCAGCGATTCGGCGCGCTGCCAGGCTTGCGAGTACGGGTGCAGGTCGCCGGCAATCGCACGGTCCAGCTGCTGCACGGCCTGCAGGCGGTCACGACGCAGCAGGGCAGCCAGCAGGCCCAGCATCGCCGAGCTGGCAACACCGGCGATCGAGGTGCCGAACGCCACCGCAAGGCCCTGCACCGGCGAGGCCAGCGAGCCGCGGATGGCAGCCATGTCGGTCGCGCTCTGCAGGGCCAGGCCGGTGCCGCGCAGGGTATCCATCATGCCCAGCAGGGTGCCGAGCATGCCCAGCAGCACCAGCAGGCCGACCAGGTACGGAGTCAGCACCGGCGCGGGCAGGGCGGTGCGCTCGCCTTCCACGCGCAGGCGCACGGCGTTGCGCAGGCCCACCGGCACGCGCTCCAGCCAGGGGGCCAGGCTTTCCTTCGCGCTGGACAGGTCGCTCAGCGCAGTGCGCAGGCCGTTGCTGGCCTGGCGGTAGCGGTACAGCTCCACGCCACCGGCGATGTAGCAGGCGGCGATGATCGCGGCCACCGCTGCCCCCAACGGATGCACCGAAACGTAGCCAATGCCGATCCAGCACACGGCCAGCAGGCCGACAAGGAAAACAACGACATGGAAAGCAGTTCTGGACATGGTGTTCCGGTCAGTGGGAGCGCAGGGCGTCTTGCAGCCCTTCGATCGGGTGGAAGCGCAGCTGCAGCTCGGCGAGCAGCAGGGTGCGCATGTCATGGCGGAAGGCCGCGCGCCAGCCCGGCTGGCCGTGCACGCGTTCAAAACGGGCGCCGAGCACCGCCGGCGCGGTGGCCAGCAGGCTGTGCTCGCGCGGGGTGAGCGTCTGTTCCATCACCGCATCGACCTCGGCCAGCCGTGCCAGTGCCGGCGAAACCTGTACCAGCTGGTCGCGCAGGCGGCCGCGCAGGCGCCCGGTGGCGGTCTGGATGGCCTGCTGCAGCACCCGGTAACGCTGGCGCAGCGAGGCGAAGTTCGGCGTCGCGGCGGCTTCGGCCAGGTCGAGCAGGCGCTCGGCCTCGGCATCCTCGCTGATCGAGGCCAGCAGGCTGGCGTGGGCCTGGGCGCATTCGGCCAGCACATCCCCGACTGCTTCGGCGGCCTCGCCCGGCTCGGGCAGGCGCCCGCCGAGGGCCCCGGACAGGGCTACGGCACGGCTCCAGTCCACCCACTGGCCGAGGCGATCGGTCAGGGCGGGACTGCTGGCCGGCATCGCGCCGTCGCTGAGACGGGCGAGCAGGCGGAGGAATTCCGGTCCACCCAGGACCGGCTGCGCTGCGTTCGCCATCAAGGGGTGAGGGGCCAAAAACCGTTGATTTTACAACCAGATGACCCCGGCTGGATGAAGGCGGGGCCGGGGGAAGGGGGCCCGCAGGCGCGACAAGGCTTAGAATGTCCGGCTGCACCCACCCGTTCGACCCTGGAGTTCCCCAATGACTGTTGCGCAGTTCTACCCGATCGGCACCCCCGGACAGCCCTGGGGCGACGCCGAACGCGCACAGTGGCGGGCCCGCCAGCAGCGCCAGCGCAGCTACCACGACGACGTGGTGGCCGCCCTCGAGCGCCTGGATGACAGCATCTTCGATGTGATCCAGTACGGCCAGCTGGACTACGCCCCGGACCACTATCCGCTGTTCGCCGTGGTCAACCACGACTGGAACCCGGCACTGCCGACCGCGCTGATCACCGGCGGCGTGCATGGCTACGAGACCAGCGGCGTGCATGGCGCCCTGCAGTTCCTGGAGCAGCAGGCCGAGCGTTACCTGGGCCGGCTGAACCTGATCGTGGCGCCGTGCGTCAGCCCGTGGGGCTACGAGCGCATCCAGCGCTGGAACCCGGATGCCATCGACCCGAACCGCAGCTTCCGTGATGGCGGCCAGATCGAGGAAGCCGCCGCGCTGATGCGCTGGGTGGCCGAGCGCAAGACGAACCTGCTGGTGCACCTGGACCTGCACGAGACCACCGACAGCGACCTGCACGAGTTCGATCCGGCCCGTTGCGCCCGCGACGGCAAGCCGTTCGAGCGCGACACCATTCCGGACGGCTTCTACGTGATCGGCAACAGCGAAGATCCGCAGGCCGAATTCCAGAAGGCGCTGATCGCCGCGGTTGCGCCGGTCACCCACATTGCCCCGGCCGATGCCGAGGGCAACCTGGTCGGCCTGCCGTTGCAGTCGCCGGGCGTGGTCTGGGGTGAATCGCGTTCGATCGGCGCTTGCGCCGGCTTCACCGACGCGCGATTTGCCACCACCACCGAGGTCTACCCGGACAGTCCGCGCACCAACCCGCAGGAATGCAACGACGCGCAGGTGGCGGCGGTGTGTGCGGGCCTGGATTTCGCCCTGGCCACGCAGTAGGACATCCGCCCAGGGGGGCGCCGGGTCATGCCCGGCGGCTCGGGCGTGACCTAGCCCAGCAGGATCACGCCCCACACCGTGCCGACCATCAGCAGCGCGGTGGTCTGGGCAGCGCTGCCCATGTCCTTGGCGTTCTTGGACAGTGGGTGGTGCTCAAGCGAGATGCGGTCGACCACGGCTTCGATGGCCGAGTTGAGCAGCTCCACCAGCAGGCTGATGAAGCAGACGGCCAGCACCACGGCCCGTTCGATCGTGCTGATGTCCAGCACGAACGCCGCGACCATCAGCAGCGCATGCAACAGCAGCAACTGCCGGAAGGCCGCCTCGCCCCGGAAGGTGGCGATGAAGCCGTCGCGTGAATGGATCAGCGTGTGGAAGATGCGGCGAAGGCCGGTCTTGCCATGTGGATACTTGCCGCTGTCCCTGGGGTGAGGTGGCTGCATGCCGGTCCTGCCATGAATTGACCTCACGACAGGATGTGCAGACGGGCGTCGGGAAAGCGTCGGACCCTCGTTAGCATTGCGCTCAGCCGACGTAGTACTGCGAAGGGCCGAGCCACCCAGCTACGCAGGAACTGCCGGGCGCGGCCGCTGGCGATTCAGTCCGCCGGGCTGCGTGAATCGCGGATCGAATAGATCACCGAGAAGATCTTCCAGCCCTGTTCGGTGCGGATCAGCTGCCACATCTCCTTGCCCCAGTTGGTCTTCACCCCATCGTCGTGGAAGCTGTAGTCAAACGACACCGAAGCCACATCGCCATCGGCCTCGATCTTCGTGTTGGAGAATTTTTCCTCCCTCGGTTTCGGCGACGCTACGGCACCATCGATCAGCGCGATGAAATTATTGGCGGGAATCTTCCGCGCCTTGATCGCATCGGGCTTGGCCTTGCGGATGTCCTGCAGGCGCGCGTCCTCGGAAACGTACTGCCAACCGATGTCTTCCGCCTTGTCCGAAAAGAACAGGCCCATGTAGGTCGGCTTGTCCTTGTTGATCAGCGAGGTACGGAAGGACTCGACCACCTGTTCGATGGCCTTGATGTCGGCGGCTGCATTCTGCGCGGCGTAGGCCGGCAGGCAAGCGGACAAGCAGAGGGCGAAGACGGCCGTTCTGGCGGTTGACACGCGAAGTTCCTTCCTGGGTGATAGAGATGAGCGCGGGTGTTGATCGGCGTATCCGGTTTCGAAAGTACGCTGCCTTTGCGACGCCAGCATGAGGGACGGCGTTGTGCAGGGTAGTGCTCTCCCGTGCCGCCGGGCCATGCCTGCCGGCCCCATCTTGACGTTCCCATCCGCCAAGCGCAGGCTGCCCGAGCACGTTTCCTAACCAGAAGGAGACTTATGACCGCTACCGCTTCGCTGCACCCGTCCCCTGGCACCCAAGGCCGTTCACGCCTCTGGAGTGTGTTCTGGCTGCAGGGCGTGATTCCCAGCAACATTCTGTGGGCCGTGGCCGTCTGGGCCCTGGCCAACGGGCGCACGCCGCTGCTGCTGGGGGTGTTTGCCGCGCTGCTGCTCTATACCGGCTGGATCATCCCGGCGGTCTGGCGGGCGGCGCCCAGCGCACACAATCCCAACCTGGGCGTGGCCGCGCGCGGGCTGACCGTGGCCTGGGGCCTGAACACCGTGCTGGTGATCTTCTTCCTGACCCTGCAGCTGGTGGGTCAATAGAACTGAACAGGCTCGCCGCCCCGGTCGAAGGCGGCGAAGCGGCCGATCTGACCGTCATGGATGGCATTGACCATCAGTTTCAGCGGGCGCGCGGCCTCATCGCTGTTGGGGGCGAACCCGGCGCGGCCGTCCAGCGCGGCCACGAACACCAGGTCCCAGTCGATGCCGGTGGTGGTCGATTCAGCCGCCAGCGCCTGGAAGCTGGGCACTTCGGCGGGCAGCTTGTCCACGCACAGCACCGGCGACAGGGTGCCGCCCTCGCGGCGGTCATGCCGGCCGCGCTGGTCGTCAGTGGGCGACTCGGGCAGCTCGGCGCGCACGAATACGAACAGCAAGCGTTGCGGTTCAGCCTGCTGGCCTGCGGCGTGCAGCAGCTGCTGGAAATCATTCATCATCATGAGGGTTGTCACACGCCCGCTGCACGGAAAGCCGCATGCTGCCACAACGCCTGCCGTGCGGGGCCGAAGACGATTGATTTAAGTCATGCCCATGGAACTGATGGCCGCGTACTCTGGCAATCGTTCCAGCAGACGAGGGTTTCCGGGCCGTTCCGGGCACAGGCAAGACGGTGGAGCAACAAGGTGGACCAGCCATGAGCCAACTCACCGACGGTTTCGGACGCAGCTTTCCGTACCTGCGCCTGTCGTTGACCGAAGCCTGCAACTTCCGTTGCAGCTACTGCCTGCCCGATGGCTACCAGGCCGATGGCCGCCCGCGCTTCCTGCAGGTGGATGAAATCGCGCGTCTGGTACGCGCGTTTGCCGCGCTGGGCATGAGCAAGATCCGGCTGACCGGCGGCGAGCCCAGCCTGCGCAAGGAGCTGGACGAGATCATCGCCACCGTGGCGGCGGTGCCGGGCATCCGCAAGGTGGCCATCACCACCAACGGCACGCTGCTGCCGCGGCGCCTGCCGGGCTGGCACCGGGCGGGGCTGACCGCGCTGAACGTAAGCATGGACAGCCTGCAGCGCGAGCGCTTCAAGGTCATTACCGGGCACGACCGCCTGCCGGAGATCGAGCAGGGCCTGGCCCTGGCGCAGGCACTGGGCCTGCCGGCAATCAAGCTCAATGCGGTGTTGCTGCGCGGCCTGAACGACGACGAGCTGCCGCAGTGGATGGACTACCTGCGCGACCGTCCCTTCAGCGTGCGCTTCATCGAACTGATGCGCACCGGCGACAACGAAGCCTATTTCCAGCGCCACCACCTGCGTGCCGACGTGGTGATCGAGCAGCTGTTGGCCGCTGGCTGGCACGAACGCCCGCGTGCTGCCGATGCCGGTCCGGCGCGCGAGTTCGGCCACCCCGACCATCGCGGCAGCATCGGCATCATCGCCCCGTATTCGCGTGACTTCTGCAAGGGCTGCAACCGCCTGCGGGTGACCGCCAAGGGCGATCTGCGGCTGTGCCTGTTCGGCGAGTTCGGCGTGCCGTTGCGCCCGCTGCTGCAGAGCGACGATGACCATGACGCGCTGCTGGCGCGCATCACCACCCAGCTTGGCCTGAAAGCGGCCGGGCATGGCCTGCACCAGGGCCAGACCGGGCTGACCCCGCACCTGGCCTCGATCGGAGGATGAGCAACACGATGAGTGGGGAATTGAATGCGGCCTTCCATATGGCCGATGTCCGCGACAAGCGCATCACCCGCCGCCGTGCGGTGGCGGTGGGCGAGCTGCATGCCGGTCCGGTGGCGTATCCGCTGATTGTCGAGCGCCGCCTGCCCAAGGGCGATGCGCTGGTGATGGCCGAGATTGCCGGCCTGCAGGGCGCAAAGATGGCCTCGATGCTGATGCCGCTGTGCCACCCGTTGCCGCTGGAGCTGGTGCAGGTGTTCTGCGCGCCGGTACCGGAACGGCAGGCGATCCGCGTGTGGTGCGAGTGCGCCAGCGAGGCGCGCACCGGCGTGGAGATGGAGGCACTGGCCGGCGTCAACGCGGCGCTGCTGACCCTGTACGACCTGAGCAAGCCGGTGGAACCGGCGCTGCGCATCGAAGGCATCCGCCTGCTGTTCAAAGAGGGTGGCAAGCGCGGTGTGTGGCTGCACCCCGACGGCATGGACGAGGCCGAGCGCGCGCGCTTCAAGCCGCGTGCACCGAAGGGTCTGGAGGGCGCGGCCTGCGCGGTGATCACGCTGAGTGATCGCGCCAGCGAGGGCACCTATGAAGATATCTCTGGCCCGACCCTGGTGACCGGCGTGAAAAAGCTGGGTGGTGAGGTTGTGGCGGCCGAGGTGCTGCCCGATGGCATCGAGCCGGTGGCCGGCCGGCTGCAGGCGCTGGCCGCCGACGGTGTGCGCCTGTGCCTGTGCACCGGTGGTACCGGCTTGGGCCCGCGTGACCTGACCCCGGAGGCGCTGCGTTCCTTGAACGCGCGGCCGGTGCATGGCCTGGCACAGATGGTGCGGGCGCTGAGCGCGCAGCACACGCCGATGGCGTGGCTGAGCCGGGCCGAGGTGGTGCAGCTGGGCGGCATGCTGGTGTTCGCGCTGCCGGGCAGCCCGAAGGCGGCGGCGCAGTGCCTGGACATCCTGGCGCCGGTGCTGGGCCACGCGCTGGCGATGGTCGACGGCGGTGGCCACACCCATGGGAGCGCCGCATGATCGCCTACAGCGAAGCGTTGCAGCACCTGCTGGACGCGTCCACGCCGCTGCCGGCCGAGCGCCTGCCACTGCATGAGGCGGGTGGACGCACCCTGGCCAGCGATATCCACAGCGGGCAGTCGTTGCCGCCGTTCGACAACTCGGCGATGGACGGCTTCGCGCTGCGCGCCAACGGTGCTGCGTTCGACGCGGGTACCGAGTTCGCGGTGCAGGGCTGGCAGGCCGCCGGCGATGCCGGTGCCGAGGGCGGCGAGGGTACCTGGGAAATCATGACCGGCGCACGCATGCCCTCTGGACTGGATACCGTGGTGCCGATCGAGAATGTGGAGATCCTCGCCAGCGAGGACGGCCGCCCGACCCGCATCGCCCTCAAGTCGCCAGTGAAGCCGGGCCAGCACGTGCGCCTGCGCGGGCAGGACGTGAGCGACGGCGAGCGCGTGCTGCAGGCCGGGCAGGTGCTGGATATCAACGCCCGCACCCTGCTGCACGCCATCGGCGTGGGCGAGGTGGCGGTGGTGGCGCGGCCGAAGGCCGCTGTGATCGCCACCGGCAAGGAGCTGGTGACCGAGGCCGCGCAGGCGCTGGAATCGGGCCAGATCCGTGACAGCAACCGTCCGTATCTGGTGGGTCGCCTGCAGGCGGCCGGTGCCGAGGTGGTCTGGCAGGGCACCGTGGGCGATGACGTGGCCGCGTTCAACGCGGTGCTGGATCAAGCGCTGGCCGCAGGTGCGCAGCTGCTGGTCAGTACCGGCGCGGTGTCGGCCGGCCGCTACGATTTCGTTCCCGATGCGCTGCGTCGCCGCGGTGCGCGCATCGTGTTCCACAAGGTGGCGATCCGCCCGGGCAAACCGCTGCTGTTCGCGGTGCTGCCCAATGGTGCGCTGTACTTCGGCCTGCCCGGCAACCCGGTCTCGGCCGCCGTCGGCCAGCGCTTCTTCGTGGAGCCGGTGCTGCGCCGCCTGCTGCGGCTGGCACCGGAAACCGTGTTGCAGCTGCCGTTGCAGGCCGACGTACGCAAGCCGCCGGGGCTGCGCTTCCATGCGCGTGCGCGGGTGGAAGTGGACGGGCAGGGGCGACTGAGTGCGCGCGTGCTGTCCGGGCAGGAATCGTTCCGTTTGATGTCGATGCTGCAGGCCAACGCCTGGGTGGTGCTGGAGGCCGAGGGAGACCTGGCCAACGCGGGCACCTACGTGCGCGTGCAGGGCTGGGGTCACCACGAACCGGTGCAGCTGGTGAGCCAGGAGTGATGATGAAACAGGTGAATCTGCAGTTGTTCGGTGCCTTTTCCGATCTGGATGCCAGCCGCGAAATCGCGGTCGAGGTGGCTGGTGGCACCGTGGCCGACCTGCGCCAGGCGCTGCGCGAGCTGTTGCCGGTGCGTTGGCCGGGTTTCCGCGCCGGCCTGCTGGATTACTCGGCATTTGCAGACCAGCAACGCGTGCTGCGCGACCACGAGGCACTGCCCGACGATGGCCGGGTGGCGATCCTGCCGCCGGTAAGCGGGGGCTGAGCCATGAGCGAGAAGATCATCGCGAAGGTGATGGACCGCGCGCAGGCGGCGATCGATCCGGCCGAGGGCATCGCTGCGGTATCCGATCCGGGTTTTGGCGGCATCGATGTGTTCATCGGCAAGGTGCGTGACGTCAATATCGGCCGGCCGGTGACCGGCATCACCTACGACCTGTTCGAGCCGCTGGTGCTGAACGAGTTCAAGCGCCTGGCCGCGGACGTGGAGGCGGCGTTCGGGCCGAAACTGAAGTTGTACGTGGCGCACGCCAAGGGCCGCCTGGGTATCGGCGACGTGGCGGTGGTGGTGGCTGCCGGCAGCCCGCACCGTGACGAGGCCTTCCGTGCCTGCCGGCAGCTGATCGAAGCGGTCAAGCACCAGTGCCCGATCTGGAAGCAGGAGCATTACGAGGACGGCGACAGCGAATGGAGCGAGGGGTGCAGCCTCTGCCATGCGGACAGCGAGCCCGCACATGCCCATGACCACGCGCACGACCACCACCACCATTGACGGCATCGTGCTGGCCGGCGGCCTGTCCAGCCGCATGGGCCGCGACAAGGCGTTGCTGCCGTGGCAGGGGCGCACGCTGCTGGAGCACATGCGCGGCCTGTTGTTGCAGGCTGGTGCCAAGCGGGTCTGGGTAAGCGGCGACTATCCGGCTTTCGGCGGCATCCCCGACCAGGTGGCGCGCTGTGGCCCGTTGGGCGGGCTCCATGGTGTGGCCATGCGCATGCCCGATGGCCCGGCCTGGGTGGTACCGGTGGATACGCCGCTGCTGCCCCCGCGCCTGTTACATCAATTGCGTGACGGCCATCGCAGTCCGTGTACGATCTTTGCGGGCCACCCCCTGCCCATGCTGCTGAATATGGACGATGCTTGCCGGGCCGCGCTGGCATCGATGCTGGATGACCCCGGCGGCCCGCGCTCGCTGCAGGCGCTGCAGCGCCGCCTGGGCGTGAACACCGTCGCCCTGGCCCCGGTTGACGAGGCCGGACTGGTCAACTGCAATACCCCCGAACAATGGGAGGGTGTTGCGTCATGAAAGTGCAGTTGCAGGACCAGTCGGTACGGCTTCGCCTGGACGAGGCCGAGCTGGCGCGCCTGCTGGCCGGTGAATCGGTCGAGAACATGACCCGCTTTGGCGGCATCGATGGCTGGGGCATGGCGGTCTCGCTGCATGCTGGCGAGCAGCCCGTGCTGCTGGACGGCGGCACCTTCTGCCGCCTGGTGCTGCCGCGCAATGCGGTGGAGGCATTGGCGGCACGCCTGCCGTGCCGTGATGGCCTGCCGTTCGACATCGCCCTGGAAGAGGGCGGCCAGCTTCAGCTGCAGTTCGATGTGGATGTACGCGACAGCGTGCGCCAGCGCGGGGTAGCCCGCCGCAGCACGGCTTCATCGGTTTGACATTTGTCAGGGGCAGGGTGGAAACCCGTTCCTGATTGATCCAGATCAACCCCGTCGTCCGTGCTGCACGGCCTAATGGCTTCATGACGACGGGTCACAACTTGAAACGCAGTACCCACGTCATTCCACAGCCTTGGAGCCATGTATGACCGTCGGTAGCGATTCTGTTGTCCGCAGCACCTCCCGTCCGGGTCGCGTCATCAGCGACTGGACGCCGGAAGACCCCGGCTACTGGGAGCGCACCGGCAAGCGGGTCGCCACCCGCAACCTGGTCATCTCGATTCCCTCGCTGCTGCTGGCCTTTTCGGTCTGGGTGCTGTTCTCGGCGGTGTCGATCAGCCTGCCGAAGATCGGCTTCAACTTCAGTACCGACCAGCTGTTCTGGCTGGTGGCGCTGCCCAGCCTGTCCGGCGCGACCCTGCGCATCTTCTATTCGTTCGTGATTCCGATCTTCGGTGGCCGCCGCTGGACGGCGCTGTCCACCGCCTCGCTGCTGGCGCCGACGATCTGGCTGGGCTTCGCGGTGCAGGACCCGGCCACGCCGTACTGGGTGTTCGTGGTCATCGCCATCCTGTGCGGATTTGGCGGTGCGAACTTCTCTTCGTCGATGTCCAACATCTCTTTCTTCTACCCCAAGCAGAAGCAGGGCCTGGCGCTGGGCCTGAACGCCGGCCTGGGCAATGTGGGCGTGTCGGTGGCGCAGGCGGTGATTCCGCTGGTGATCACCGTGGGCGTGTTCGGTGCGCTGGGTGGTGCGCCGCAGCCCACGGTGGAGGGCGGGGCGTCGCTGTTCGTGCAGAACGCAGGTTTCATCTGGGTGCCGGCGATCGCGATCTGTGCGGTTGCGGCCTGGTTCGGCATGAACGACCTGACCAGCGCGCGCTCGTCGTTCTCCGAGCAGGCGGTGATCTTCCGCCGCAAGCACAACTGGCTGATGTGCTGGCTGTACATCGGTACCTTCGGTTCCTACATCGGCTTCTCGGCCGGCTTCCCGATGCTGGTGAAGAGCCAGTTCCCGGACGTGAATCCGCTGGCCTACGCCTTCATCGGCCCGCTGCTGGGCGCGTTGATGCGCTCGGTGGGCGGCAGCCTGGCCGACCGCTGGGGCGGCGCGCGCCTGACCTTCTGGGTGTTCGCGCTGATGATCGCCGCCGTGTTCGGGGTGCTGCACTTCCTGCCCAGCCACGGCCAGGGCGGCAACTTCCATGGCTTCCTGCTCAGCTTCATGGCGCTGTTCGTGCTCAGTGGCATCGGCAACGGCACCACCTTCCGCATGATCCCGGTGATCTTCCGCACCCTGCACGAGCGCTGGTCGGCCAACGACAGCGCCGAAGGCAAGGCGGCGGCCGCGCACCAGGCCAGCATCGAGTCGGCCGCGGTGGTCGGCTTCTCCGGCGCGGTCGGCGCCTATGGCGGCTTCTTCATCCCCAAGAGCTACGGCTCGTCCATCACCTTGACCGGCAGCCCCGACATGGCGCTGTACGGATTCGTTGTTTTCTACATCACCTGCCTGGCCGTGACCTGGTGGTGGTACTACCGGCGCGGTGCCGAGACACCCTGCTGACAACATGAAAACGCACCGCAGCCAATGAACACCACAGCCACGTTGCAGATGTCCGCAAAGGGAGACCCCCGATGAGTTACTTCCTTGATCGCTTGCAGTTCTTCAAGCGTGACCCCCAGTCTTTTGCCGATGGTCATGGATTTGCCAAGAGCGAGGGCCGCGACTGGGAAAACAGTTACCGCGCCCGCTGGCAGTACGACAAGGTCGTGCGCTCCACCCACGGCGTCAACTGCACCGGCTCGTGCAGCTGGAAGATCTACGTCAAGAATGGCCTGGTCACCTGGGAAACCCAGCAGACCGATTACCCGCGTACGCGCCCGGACCTGCCCAACCATGAACCGCGTGGCTGCCCGCGTGGCGCCAGCTATTCCTGGTACCTGTACAGCGCCAACCGGCTGAAGTACCCGCTGATCCGCGGCACGCTGCTGCGCCTGTGGCGCGAAGCGCGCAAGAGCAAGGCCCCGGTGGATGCCTGGGCCAGCATTGTCGAGGACAAGGAAAAGGCGCGTTCGTACAAGACCCGCCGCGGCATGGGCGGCTTCGTGCGGCTGCAGTGGGAAGAGGCCAACGAGATCATTGCGGCCTCCAACCTGTACACGGTGAAGCAGTACGGCCCGGATCGCGTGGTCGGCTTCTCGCCGATCCCGGCGATGTCGATGGTGTCCTACGCCGCGGGCGCACGCTACCTGTCGTTGCTGGGCGGCGCCTGCCTGTCCTTCTATGACTGGTACTGCGATCTGCCGCCGGCCTCGCCGCAGATCTGGGGCGAGCAGACCGACGTGCCCGAATCGGCCGACTGGTACAACAGCCGCTACATCATCGCCTGGGGCTCGAACGTGCCGCAGACGCGCACGCCGGACGCGCATTTCTTCACCGAGGCGCGCTACAACGGCACCAAGACGGTGGCGATCTGCCCGGACTATTCCGAGCTGGCCAAGCTGACCGACCACTGGCTGCACCCCAAGCAGGGCACCGACGCGGCACTGGCCTTCGCCTTCGGCCACGTGATCCTGCGCGAGTTCCATGTCGATTCGCCTTCGCAGTACTTCCAGGACTACTGCCGCCAGTACTCGGACATGCCGATGCTGGTGCGCCTGGAACGTCGCGACGATGGCCGGCTGGTGCCGGGCCGCTTCCTGCGCGCGAGCGAGCTTGGTGGGCTGGGCGAAGCCAACAACCCCGACTGGAAGACCCTGGCCTATGACGAAACCAGCGGCCAGATCGTGGTGCCGAATGGCTCGATCGGCTTCCGCTGGGGTGAAAAGGGCAAGTGGAACATCGAGGAGAAGGCCAGCAACGGCGCCGATACGCGCCTGCAGCTGAGCCTGACCGAGGGCCGTGAAGGCATCGAGGCGGTCAGCTTCCCGTACTTCGGCGGCATCGAGACCGACGGCTGGACCGCAGCACCGGCCGACGAGGTACTTGAGCGCAACATCCCGGTGCGTCGCCTGGCCCTCGCCGACGGCGGCGACACCCTGGTGGCCACGGTCTACGACCTGCTGTTGGCCCAGTACGGCGTGGACCGTGGCTTCGGCGGCGGCAACGTGGCGCGCAGTTTCGACGACATGGTGCCGGGCACCCCGGCCTGGCAGGAGCGCATCACCGGCGTGTCGCGTGCGGAAGTGATCGAGATCGCCCGCGAGTTCGCCCGTACCGCCGACAAGACCCACGGCCGTTCGATGATCATCGTCGGCGCGGGCATGAACCACTGGTTCCACAACGACATGAACTACCGCGGCCTGATCAACATGCTGATCATGTGCGGTTGCGTGGGCCAGACCGGTGGCGGCTGGGCGCATTACGTGGGCCAGGAAAAGCTGCGCCCGCAGACCGGCTGGCAACCGCTGGCGTTCGGCCTGGACTGGAGTCGCCCGCCGCGGCACATGAACGGCACCTCATACTTCTACTTCAACACCGGGCAGTGGCGTTACGAGAAGCTGCAGGTGGACGAGCTGCTCTCGCCGCTGGCCGATGCCAGCAAGTACAGCGGCAGCCTGGCCGATCTGAACCTGCGC
Organism: Stenotrophomonas sp. Sm6012; assembly: GCF_030985895.1. Lineage (NCBI taxonomy): Bacteria > Pseudomonadati > Pseudomonadota > Gammaproteobacteria > Lysobacterales > Lysobacteraceae > Stenotrophomonas > Stenotrophomonas sp. Sm6012. Next base: position 15,593 of record NZ_JAPTFX010000050.1, read on the forward strand.
GCCGTGCGCATGGGCTGGTTGCCGTGCGCGCCGCAGCTGGACCGCAATCCGCTGCAGCTGGTGCGCGAGGCGGAAGCGGCCGGCGTGGCCCCGGCCGACTATGCGCTGGGCAAGTTCAAGGATGGCTCGCTGGACTTCGCCTTCGCCGACCCGGATGCGCAGCAGAACCATCCGCGCATGATGTTCATCTGGCGCTCGAACCTGCTCGGTTCTTCGGGCAAGGGCCACGAGTACATGCTGCGGCATCTGCTCGGCACGCGCCATGGCCTGCAGGGCAAGGACCTGGGCGAGATGGGCGCGATCAAGCCGGAGGAAGTGAAGTGGCGTGACGAGGCGCCGGAGGGCAAGCTGGACCTGCTGGTCACGCTCGACTTCCGCATGTGCACCACCGCGCTGTACTCGGACATCGTGCTGCCGACCGCAACCTGGTATGAGAAGGACGACCTCAATACCTCGGACATGCACCCGTTCATCCATCCGCTGTCCAAGGCGGTGGACCCGGCGTGGGAGTCGCGCAGTGACTGGGAGATCTTCAAGGAGGTCGCCCGCACCGTGAGCGAGATGGCGCCGGGTGTGCTGGGCGTGGAAAAGGACCTGGTGCTGGTGCCGACCCTGCATGACACGCCCAACGAACTGGGCATGCCGTTCGGCGTGGCCGACTGGAAGAAGGGCGAGTGCGAGGCCATCCCGGGCCAGACCATGCCGTCGATGACGGTGGTGGAGCGCGACTACCCGAACCTGTACCGCAAGTTCACCTCGCTGGGCCCGCTGCTGGACAAGCTGGGCAACGGCGGCAAGGGCATGAGCTGGGACACAAAGCACGAGGTCGAATTCCTCGGCAAGCTCAACCACACCGTGCACGACGAGGGCGTCAGCCACGGCCGCCCGGCCATTTCGACCGCGATCGACGCGGCCGAGGTGATCCTGCACCTGGCGCCGGAAACCAATGGCCACGTGGCAGTGAAGGCCTGGGAGTCGCTGGGTACCTTCACCGGCCGTGAGCACACCCATCTGGCGGTGGGCAAGGAGCACGAGGCGATCCGCTTCCGTGACATCCAGGCGCAGCCGCGCAAGATCATCTCCTCGCCGATCTGGTCGGGGCTGGAAGACGACAACGTCAGCTACAACGCCGGCTATACCAACGTGCACGAGCTGATTCCGTGGCGCACGGTGACCGGTCGCCAGCAGTTCTACCAGGATCACGAGTGGATGATCGACTTCGGCGAGGCCTTAATGGGCTACCGGCCGCCGGTCAACACGCGCACGGTGGAGCCGCTGTTGAACCAGCGCCCGAACGGCAACAAGGAGATCGTGCTGAACTGGATCACCCCGCACCAGAAGTGGGGCATCCACAGCACCTACAGCGACAACCTGATCATGCAGACGCTGTCGCGCGGTGGCCCGATCGTGTGGTTGAGCGAGGATGACGCGCGCAGCGCCGGAATCGTCGACAACGACTGGATCGAGCTGTTCAACGTCAACGGTGCGATTGCCGCGCGTGCGGTGGTCAGCCAGCGCGTGATGCCGGGCATGGCGATGATGTACCACGCCCAGGAACGCATCATCAATGTTCCGGGTTCGGAGATTTCCGGTACCCGCGGCGGCATCCACAACTCGGTGACCCGCATCGTGCTCAAGCCGACCCACATGATTGGTGGCTACGCGCAGCTGGCCTATGGCTTCAACTACTACGGTACCTGCGGTACCAACCGCGACGAGTTCGTGATCGTACGCAAGATGGACAAGGTCGATTGGTTGGACGATGAGCAGGGAAGTTCGAGTGTCGCGGGCGCAGGACGCGCAGGAGCGACCGGCGAGGCCGTGCCGGCCGCCGCGAAGGAGGTGGTGTGATGAAGGTCCGTGCACAGATCGCGATGGTGCTGAACCTGGACAAGTGCATCGGCTGCCATACCTGCTCGATCACCTGCAAGAACGTCTGGACCTCGCGCGAGGGCGTCGAGTACGCCTGGTTCAACAACGTGGAAACCAAGCCGGGCATCGGCTACCCGAAGGAATGGGAGAACCAGGACAAGTGGAACGGCGGCTGGGTGCGCACCCGCGCCGGCAAGCTGGTACCACGCGCCGGTGGCCGTTGGCGGATGCTGGCCAAGATTTTCGCCAACCCGGACCTGCCGCAGATCGACGACTACTACGAGCCGTTCGACTTCGACTACCAGAACCTGCACACCGCCAAGGACAGCCAGCATCAGCCCACCGCGCGGCCACGCTCGCTGATCAGCGGCGAACGCATGCAGAAGATCGAGTGGGGCCCGAACTGGGAGGAAATCCTCGGTTCGGAGTTCAGCAAGCGCTCGCGTGACTACAACTTCGACCAGGTGCAGAAGGAAATCTACGGCGCCTTCGAGAAGACCTTCATGATGTACCTGCCACGCCTGTGCGAGCACTGCCTGAACCCGGCGTGCGTATCGGCGTGCCCGTCGGGCGCGATCTACAAGCGCGAGGAAGACGGCATCGTGCTGATCGACCAGGACAAGTGCCGTGGCTGGCGCATGTGCGTGTCGGCCTGCCCGTACAAGAAGATCTATTACAACTGGAAGAGCGGCAAGTCGGAGAAGTGCATCTTCTGCTATCCGCGCATCGAGATGGGCGAGCCGACCGTGTGCTCGGAGACCTGCGTGGGTCGCATCCGCTACCTGGGTGTGATGCTGTACGACGCCGACCGCATTGCCGAGGCCGCCTCGGTGGCCGCCGAGAAGGACCTGTACCAGGCGCACCTGGACATCTTCCTGGACCCGAACGACCCGGCGGTGATCGCTGCCGCGCGCAAGGAGGGCATTCCGGACAGCTGGCTGGACGCGGCCAAGCAGTCGCCGGTCTACAAGCTGGCCATCGACTGGAAGCTGGCGCTGCCGCTGCACCCGGAGTACCGCACGCTGCCGATGGTCTGGTACGTGCCGCCGCTGTCGCCGATCCAGTCGGCGGCCGAGCGTGGCCGGGTGGGCATGAGCGGCGAGTTGCCGGACGTGGCTTCGCTGCGCATCCCGATGCGCTACCTGGCCAACCTGCTGACCGCCGGTGACGAGGCGCCAGTAGTGCGCGCGCTGGAGCGGCTGATGGCGATGCGTGCCTGGCGCCGGGCCAAGAACGTGGACGGCTTGGAAGACACCGCTGTGCTGGAGCAGACCGGGTTGAGCATTGCCCAGGTGGAAGAGATGTACCGCTACCTGGCCATCGCCAACTACGAGGACCGGTTCGTGATTCCGACCGGCCACCGCGAATATGCCAACGATGCCTTCGGCGAGCGCGGCGGCTGCGGCTTCACCTTCGGCAACGGCTGCAACGGTGACAGCCCGGCCGACCTGTTCGGCCAGCGCAGCACCAGCACGTTCGTTGTGGACAAGGGGCCCAACCACCGCCGCAAGGAGGTGGTGTGATGAGCGTGCTCAAGCTGGTCGGGGTGCTGCTGGACTACCCCCGTGAGGAACTGTGGCAGCACGGCGAGGAACTGCTCGCCGCCTGCGACGACCCGGCGCTGAGCGCCGCCCGCCGCCAGCAGCTGCGCAGCTTCGTGCAGCAGCTGCTGGGTACCGATGCGCTGGATGCGCAGGCCGCCTGGCTGGCCAGTTTCGACCGTGGCCGTTCGATGAGCCTGCTGCTGTTCGAACACATCCATGGCGAATCGCGTGATCGCGGCCAGGCCATGGTCGATCTGGTCGAGACGTACCGCCGCAATGGCTTCGAGCTGGATGCCCGCGAGCTGCCGGACTACCTGCCGCTGCTGCTGGAGTTCCTGGCCCATCGGCCCGGCAGCAAGGCCCGTGAGTGGCTGCACCACATCGGCCACATCGCCGGCATGCTGGCTGCGCGCGCCGCCGAGCGCGAGCTGCCGCATCGGGTGCTGTTCGAGATCCTGGTCGAAGCCGGCGACGGCAAGGCCGATCTGCAGGCGCTGCGCCAGCGTGCCAGTGAAGAAGTCCGCGACGATACCGCCGAGGCCATGGACCGCTTGTGGGAGGAAGAGGCGGTGCGCTTCGGCGCCGAAGCCCCTGCCGAAGACTGCAAGCCGCCCGTGCGTTCGCCGGCCCGTCCTTCGCATCGAGAGGTCCAGCCATGAGTTACTCCCTGCATCAATTCGCCTTCCAGTACTACCCGTACATCGCCGTGGCGGTGCTGCTGATCGGCAGCTGGGCCCGTTATGACAAGGCCATGTACACCTGGCGCACCGGCTCCAGCCAGATGCTGTCGGACAAGGGCATGCGGATCGGCAGCAACTGCTTCCACATCGGCATCCTGGCCATCCTCGGTGGCCATCTGGTCGGACTGTTGACCCCGCACGCGGTGTACGAGCACTTCATCACCTCCTCGCAGAAGCAGATGCTGGCGATGGTGGTCGGCGGTGTGTTCGGCGCGCTGTGTTTCATCGGCATCAGCATCCTGCTGGTACGCCGCCTGTTCAATGCGCGCGTGCGTGCCACCGGTAGTTTTGGCGACACGCTGGTGCTGGTGCTGCTGTTCGCCCAGCTGTGCCTGGGCCTGTACAGCATCCGCATCTCGGCCGGCCACCTGGACGGCGGGGTGATGGTGCAGCTGGCCGAATGGGCCCAGCACATCGTGACCTTCCGTGCCGGTGCCGCCGACTACATCGAAGGCGTCAGCTGGGTCTACAAGATGCACATCTTCCTGGGCCTGACCCTGTTCCTGATCGCGCCGTTCACTCGCCTGGTGCATGTGTGGAGCATTCCGATCAGTTACCTGTGGCGGCCGTACCAGGTGGTGCGCCGGCGCCAGGCCACGCTGCGCTATGGGCCGCGGGAGTGAGCCATGGGCAGCCTGCCGAAATTCCTGCCGATCACCGTGATCGACTCCGCCGCACCGGTGCCCGCCGAGGCGCATTCGCACCACCACGATGCGGCGGAGCAGGGGCCGCGTTCGCTCGGGCAGCCGGCACCGTGCCGGCTGTTCGTGGACGAGACCGCCATCAGCGAGGCCGAGATCGCCCGCGAGATGCAGCACCATCGGGCGATGCGCCCGGAACAGTCACGCGCCGAGGCAGCGCGTGCACTGGTGGTGCGCGAGCTCTTGCGCCTGGAGGCGCAGCGGCTGGGGCTGCAGGCGCCCGAGGGTGGCCGGGTCAGCGATGAAGAAGTGCTGATCCAGCAACTGCTGGAAGATGCGATCGAGGACCGTGTACCGACCGACGAGGACTGCCGCCGTTACTTCGAGCAGAACCCGGAGCGCTTCCGCTCGCCCGATCGTGTGCGACTGCGCCATATCCTGCTGGCGGCACCGGCCGACGACGTGGCCGGGCGGTTTGCCGCACGCACCGAGGGTGAGCGGCTGGTGGGGCTGCTGAAGGAATCGCCGCACCTGTTCGCCGATTTCGCCCTGCGCCATTCGCGTTGCCCCTCCAGCAGCGAGGGCGGTGACCTTGGCTGGTTGCAGCGGGGCCAGACCACGCCGGAGTTCGATCGCCAGGTGTTCCGCCTGCGCGAAGGCCTGGCCGGCTTCCCGGTGGAATCGCGCTGGGGCTACCACGTGGTCTGCGTCGATGCCCGCGAGGAAGGCCAGCCGCAGCCATTCGAAGCGGTGCTGCCGCAGCTGCGTGATTACCTGGAGCTGCAGGTGCGCCAGCGCGAGGTGCAGGCCTACCTGTTGCAGCTGCAGGAACGCTATCCGGTGCGCGGGCTGGAAGAGATCGAAGCTGAAGCGGATATCGGCTGATCCACCTTGAACGAGGAGACCCCATGAACCAGGCTCTTGCCCCCGCCAGTGCCGGGCAGCAGCAGCGTGCGCTGTGGCTGAGCACTTTCGCTTTTACCGTGTGTTTCGCCGTGTGGATGATCTTCTCGATCATCGGCATCCAGATCAGCCAGCAGCTCGGACTGAACGACACCGAGTTCGGCCTGCTGATCGCCACCCCGGTGCTGACCGGTTCGGTTAGCCGCGTGTTCCTCGGCATCTGGTCCGACCAGTTCGGTGGCCGCAAGGTGATGGTGCTGGTGATGCTGTGCGGTGCCGTGGCCACCTGGATGCTGACCTATGCGCAGACCTACACCCAGTTCCTGTTCGCTGCGCTGTGCGTGGGCATCGCCGGCGGCAACTTCTCGGTCGGCGTGGCCTACGTGTCGAAGTTCTTCCCGGCCAGCAAGCAGGGCACCGCGCTGGGCATCTTCGGTGCCGGCAACATCGGCTCGGCGGTGACCAAGCTGCTGGCGCCGCTGGTGATGGTGGCCGCCGGCTGGACCATGGTGGCCAAGGTCTGGGCCGTGGCGTTGGCCGTCACCGCCGTGTTGTTCTTCCTCTTCAGCAAGGAAGACCCGTCGCTGGAGCAGCGCCGCCGCGAAGGCGTGAAGCCGGTGCCGTTCGCCGAGCAGATGGCGCCGCTGAAGAACCTGCAGGTGTGGCGGTTCTCGCTGTACTACTTCTTCGTGTTCGGCGGCTTCGTGGCGCTGGCGTTGTGGCTGCCGCACTACCTGGTGGGCGCCTATGGCATGGACGTGGGCACCGCCGGCATGCTGGCGGCGTGCTATTCGATCCCGGCCAGCCTGTTCCGCGTGGTCGGTGGCTGGATGTCGGACAGGATGGGCGCGCGCCGGGTGATGTACTGGACCTTCGGCGTCTCGGCCATCTGCACCTTCCTGCTGGCCTACCCGGACACCGAGTACGTGGTGAAGGGCATCCACGGCCCGATCCACTTCCACCTGGCCATCGGCGTGGTGCTGTTCACCGTGCTGGTGTTCGTGCTGGGCTTCTTCATGTCGCTGGGCAAGGCCGCAGTCTACAAGCACATCCCGGTGTACTACCCGGATCGCGTCGGCGCGGTCGGTGGCGTGGTCGGCATGATCGGCGGCCTCGGTGGCTTCATCCTGCCGATCGTGTTCGGTGCGCTGAACGATGCGCTGGGCATCTGGAGCAGCTGCTTCATGCTGCTGTTCGTGCTGGTGGCCGCTGCACTGGCCTGGATGCATTTCGCCATCCGCCGCATGGAGCGCCGCCACTTCCCGCAGATCGATCGCGAGACGGATCTGCCTGAAGCCATCGATGCCGCCGCGGCAGATCGTGCGCGCGGCAGGTGAAGGGTTTTGCCGGCCCGCGGCCGGCATGAATCCCCGGATGCGTCGCGCTTGATTTCAATCAGGGCAACGCGAGGAGGGACGCCCGAAGATGTCTGCCATGAGCTTCCACGTTGACCAGAGTGAGGACACCGCGCTGCAGGCGGCATTGCTGCGGCAACCCCGGCATGTGCTGTTCCCGCCGGCTGACCAGTTCAGCACCGGCTTCGGCGAAAGTGGATGGCGCGCCGCGGTGCGCGCCAGCAACGAGCACCTGATCCCGCGCGGCCTGACCCTGGGCTTCCAGGCCGGGCGCGGCGGGCGCGAGGTATCGCCGCAGGCCTATCTGGAGACACTGCTGCAGGCGCTGCGGTTGCAGGCCGATGCACTGGCCGAGGACCGCGAGGTGGTGGCCATGGTCCTGCAGCTGGGGCTGGCCGAAACGCTGCCACCGCCGCAGCTGGGCCAGCTGCTGGACGCGGTGCCGCAGCATCTGCGCACCGTGGCGCGCCCGCAGGTGGAGGTGCGGCTGGATGCAGGCAGCGCACTGTCTCCGGAACAACTGCGTGCGCTGGGGTGCACCCGCCTGAACGTGATCGACCGGGCTGACGCGCCGGGGCCGACCCTGCTGGCGCAGGCGCGGCAGGTGGGCTTCACCGCGCGCTACTACCAGTTGCGGGTGCCAGCCTGCGAGGATGCCGGCTTCATCGAACGCCTGCATGAGGTGCTGGCCGAAGCGCCCGAGCGCGTGCTGCTGCCGGCACCGTGCGCGTTGCCGCAGCATCCGTCCGCCGCGAACTGGCTGCAGGCCTGGCGCCTGCTGCGCGCAGCGGGTTATGAGGAAATCGGGGGCGATCACTATCAACGGGGTGACCTGCCGAGCCCGCACGGGCCTGGCGATGGCCAGCGCCACTGCGACCTGGCCGGCGTACCGCGCCGTGACCGCAGCGATTTCATTGGCCTCGGCCTGTCTGCCTGCAGCCAGATCGGCGAGGTGTTCTATCGGCTGGAGGACGAATGGGATCAATGGCGCGCTCGGCTGCAGGCCGGGCACATCGGCGTGTCCGCCGGCCTGATCCTGTCTGAAGACGAGCGGCTGGCGGCCGAGGTGGCGCAGAGCATTGCCTGCGACCATGCCCTGGACGCCGCGGCCTTCGAATGGCGCAACGATGAACCGTTCGAGGAGTGCTTTGCCGCACAGCTGCCGGCGCTGTCGCCACTGCTCGCTCGCGGCTGGGCGCAGTGGGACGCACGCGTGCTGCGCCTGGCCGAAGAAGGTCGCCTGCTGTGGCGTATGATGGCTGCATGCTTCCGGCCGGCGGCCGCCATCGCTTGAGTCTTGCCTCGATGTCTCCGAATCCGTCCTCGCACGGCCGCCTTCGCCAGGCGACACCGAACCCCGCTGCTGCCGACGACGGCGACGCACTGCATTTCTGCAGCACCTGCGCGTTCTCCGATGCCTGCATGTCGCAGGGGTATGACAAGACCGCGCTGGGTGACCTGCATGTGCTGGTCGACCATGTCGGTCCGTTCCATGCCGGTGACTACATTTTCCGTGCCGGCGAATCGTTCGATTCGATCGCGGCGGTGCGCGCGGGCATGGTCAAGACCTTCGTCGATGACAGCCAGGGCAATGAGCAGGTGCTGGGCTTCAGCCTGCCAGGTGAGGTGATCGGCCTGAACGCGATCCATGGTTCGCGCTTCCCCTGCAATGCGGTGGCGCTGGATACCGTGCACCTGTGCCGCATCTCGTTCCCCAAGTTGAGCCTGCTGGCCACGCGCATGCCGGGGCTGCAGGCCAAGCTGTTCAGCCTGCTCAGTGCGGAGATCGGCAAGGTCGCCACGCTGGCGGCCAACCACCGCACCGAGGAGCGCATGGCCGCGTTCCTGTTGGACATGTCCGAACGTTATGCTCGGCGCGGCTTCTCTGCCACGCGCTTCAACCTGACCATGGCGCGGACCGAGATCGCCAACTACCTGCGGATGGCGCCGGAAACCGCCAGCCGCGTGCTGCGCCGCCTGAGCGATGATGGGATCATCGCGGTGAAGCAGCGCGAGATCCTGCTGCTGCAGCCCGAGCGCCTGGCGGCGCTGGCGGTGGCTGACGAATCCGATCCGAACTGAACCTGGCCGGGAGCCGACCATGAAACGAGCGGGACTGTTGTTGCTGGGACTGCTGGCCACGGTGCCGGCCTGGGCGGCCGGCCTGACGGTGTCGGCGGCATCGAGCCTGACCGAGAGCTTCCGTGAACTGGGCGCCGCCTACGAGAAGGCACACCCGGGAACCAAGGTCGATTTCAATTTCGCCGCCTCGGGCGTGCTGCTGCAGCAGATCAGCCGCGGCGCGCCGGTGGACGTGTTTGCGTCGGCCGATGAAACCACCATGGACCAGGCCCAGCAGCAGGACCTGCTGGCGGCCGGCACGCGCGAGGTGTTCGCGGTGAACGCGCTGTGGGTGGTGGTGCCGCCGCAGGCCACGGCCGCGCCGCGCAGCTTGAAGGACCTGGCCGGTGCCAGCGTGCAGCGCATTGCGCTGGGCAACCCGGACAGCGTGCCGGTTGGCCGCTATGCCAAGGGCGCGCTGGAGAAGGCTGGGCTGTGGCCGTCGGTGCAGGGCAAGACCATCACCACGCAGAACGTGCGCCAGTCGCTGGATTACGTGGCGCGCGGTGAAGTGGACGCCGGCTTCGTCTATGCCACCGATGCGCAGGCGATGCCCGACCGGGTGCGCCGGGCCTTCGCAGTGCCGGTGTCGGGGCGCATCGCCTATCCGCTGGCGGTGACCAAGGCCAGTGCGCAGCCGGTCGAGGCCAAGCGCTTCACGGCGTTCGTGCGTTCGGCGCAGGGCCAGGCGATCCTGGCCAAGCACGGATTTGGCAAGCCCTGAGGCATGGATCTCGACTGGAGCGCACTGGGGTTGTCGCTGAAGGTGGCCGGTTGGGCCACCGCGATCAATCTGGTGCTGGGCGTGGCGCTGGGCGCGTTGCTGGCGCGACGGCGCTTTCCGGGCCGTGAGCTGCTGGATTCACTGCTGACCCTGCCGATGGTGCTGCCACCGACGGTACTGGGCTACTACCTGCTGGTGCTGATCGGACGCAATGGCCCGATCGGCGCGTGGCTGCAGTCTTGGTTCGGCATCAACCTGGTGTTCACCTGGCAGGCCGCGGTGATCGCGGCAGCGGTGGCCTCGCTGCCGCTGGTGTTCAAACCTGCACGTGCGGCGTTCGAGGGCGTGGACGGGCAGCTGGAGCAGGCCGCGCGCACGCTCGGCGTGTCCGAAGCGGCGGTGTTCTTCCGGGTCACGCTGCCGTTGGCCTGGCGCGGCATTCTTGCCGGCCTGCTGCTGGCCTTCGCGCGCGCGATGGGCGAGTTCGGCGCAACGCTGATGGTGGCCGGCAGCATTCCGGGCCGCACGCAGACGCTGTCGATCGCCATCTACGAAGCGGTACAGGCCGGGCAGGATGGCAAGGCCAATGCGCTGGTGATCCTGACCTCGGTGGTGTGCATCGTGATCCTGCTGCTGGCCGCGCGGCTGGTCGGCGGGCGCCGCCGGGAGCTGCGTGATGTGGCTTGACCTGCAGGTGCAACGGCGGCTGCAGGCGGCCGGACAGGATTTCGTGTTGGACGTGTCGCTGCAGTGCACGCAGCGGCAGGTGGTGCTGTTCGGGCCCTCGGGCGCGGGCAAGAGTTTGACGTTGAAGGCGGTGGCCGGGCTGCTGCGGCCCGGCCAGGGCCATGTGCGCCTGCAGGGGCAGACCCTGTTCGATGCGGCCACCGGCGTGGATCTGCCTCCGCAGCGTCGCCGGCTGGGCTATGTGTTCCAGGACTATGCGCTGTTCCCGCACCTGAGCGTGCGCCAGAACGTTGCCTTCGGGCTGCAGACGGGCTGGTTGAATCCTCGCAGCAGCCAGCGCTTCGATGCGGTGGAGCAGTGGTTGCACGCCTTCCGCATCGACACGGTGGGCGATCTGCTGCCGTCGCAGATATCCGGCGGCCAGCGCCAGCGCACCGCCCTGGCGCGCGCCCTGGTGACCCAGCCGCAGGCGCTGCTGCTGGACGAACCGTTTTCCGCGCTGGACCACGACCTGCGCCAGCACCTGCGCCAGGAACTGGAGACGGTGCTGGACAAGACCGGCATCCCGTTGCTGCTGATCAGCCATGACCCGCAGGACGTGGCCATGTTCGGCCAGCAGGTGGCCCGCGTGGTGGACGGCCGCATCGTCGGCGAGTGACGCGTGATGGGCGCACTGGCGATGGTTGGTTGCATCTGATGGAAGTGCCGGCCGCTGGCCGGCAACCATGGAATCCGGAGCGGCCGGCCAGCGGCCGGCTCTACCCGACGGACGGGTCAATACAGCTCGCAGTGGGTGCGGCCTTCGCCGCGCAGTGCGTCCCAGTGCCCTTCGCCAGCGATGGCATCGATGGCGTCGCGCACCGCGCCTTCCAGGTGGCGCTTGTTGCCGCACAGGTACAGATGCCCGCCACGGGCGAGCACGTCTCGCACTTCGCTGGCACGCTGCTGCAGTACATGCTGCACATAGACCTTGTCGGCCCCATCGCGCGAGAACGCCGTATGCAGGCCAGCCAGCGCGCCGCGCGCGTGCCAGTCCTGCAGCTGCTCACGATAGAGGTAATCGTGTTCGCGGTGCTTCTCGCCGAACACCAGGTGCACTTCACGTTCGCAGGCGGTCGCCTGCAGTTCCTGCATCAGGCCCATCAACGGTGCGATGCCGGTGCCGGTGCCGACCAGCAACAGCGGTGCTTCGCCGCTATCGGGCAGATGGAAGCCCGGATTGGAGCGGCAGTACACACGGGCGTGGTCGCCGCCCTGCAGCAGGCTGCCGGTGGCGGTGCCAAAGCGCTCGCGGCCACGCAGGGTGTAGCGTACCTCGCGCACGCACAGGCTGAGCTGGTCATCGCACGGGTGCGAGGCAATCGAATAGGCACGCGGCAGGCGTGGTGACAGCAGCTCGCGCAGGCGCGCCAGCGGAACGCTGTCCGGGGTGGAGTGATCCTGCAGTACGTCCAGCAGGTCCAGGCCGTGCAGGTACGCCTCCAGCTCGCGCTTCTGGCTGACCTTCAGCAGGCCCTTCAAGGTTTCGCTGCCACCGAGCCGGGCCAGTTCGCGCAGCACGTTCTTGCCCAGCAGGCGCAGCTCGCGGTCGTGCAGGGTGGCCACGGCGCCGGTGTCGCCGTACCAGTTGGCCAGCGCCTGCAACAGTGCAGGATCGTTTTCTGGTACCACGTGCAGGGTGTCACCGGCCCGGTAGGCCATGCCGCTGCCGGCAATGTCCAGCTGCAGGTGCCAGGCCGCGGGGTCGCTGCTGTTCAAGCGGCGGCGTTCAACGATGCGCGCGGCAAAGGCGTTGTCTTCGCCATAGGCGGTCACCTGCAGGCGCAGGTCCTGGCCGGCGGCGGGGTTTCCGTCCAGCACCTGGCCGAGCACCGGCTGCCATTGCTGGAAGAACTGCTCGTAGCCGAGATCGGCATCGACGCGGTGCAGCAGCGGTTGTGCCTGACGCTCGCTCAGTGCGGCATCGAGCGCCTTGGTGAAGCCACAGAAGCGGGGGTAGCCGGTATCGCCAAGCCCGAATACCGCATAGCGCAGGCCGCTCAGTGTCGGGGTCTGGCGCAGGGTGTCGAAGAACTGCTCGCCGTTGGCCGGCGGTTCGCCGTCACCGAACGAGCTGGAAATCGCCAGTAGCACATCCCCGTGGCCGAGGCTGGCCACGTCGATGTCGTTGAAGGCAAGCACCTGCGGCGCGTGCGGCTGAAGGTCCGCGCCCAGGCGCTGGGCCAGGGCGCGGGCATTGCCCGACTCGGACGCGAAGCCCACCAGCAGGCGGCTGATGGCGGTGCTGGTCGGGAGCGCGTTCATGCGGCCTCGTAGAAGTCGTCGAACTTTTCCTTGCTGAACTCGACCAGGTCGTAGTTCTGCATCAGGTCGTTCACCACGCGGCGGATGCTGATGTACGAGGTGATGTTGCCTTCGGCGTCGAACAGCGGCTGCACGGTGGTGTCGACCACGTAGAGCACGCCGCCCTTGCCCAGGTTCGGCACGATGCCGGTCCAGGTCTTGCCGGCCTTGATGGTGTCCCACATGTCCTTGTAGACCGCCTTGGGCACGTCCGGGTGGCGCACGATGCTGTGCGGCTGGCCGATCAGTTCTTCGCGGGCAAAGCCGGTGAGCGTGCAGAACAGGTCGTTGGCGTAGGTGATGTTGCCCTGCAGGTCGGTGGTGGAGATCACCATGACGTTCTGCAGGGCGTTCAGCAGCTGGGCGTTGTCGGGGGTGTAGCTCATCGCAGGGTCCTTGTGGATGCCGGAAACGCCGGCGTGTTCGGGTCCTGCATAGGAATACGCCCGCGCGGCGGCGGGCGATTTGATATTGGTCAAGTGACGGACGGGATCGGCTGCGACCGGGTGTCGCAGGGAGTTACCTGTGGAGCCGAGCAG
>NZ_JAPTFX010000051.1:0-29058 GCF_030985895.1 Stenotrophomonas sp. Sm6012
CCCCCCCCCCCCCCCCCCACTACCGCCCCCGGAGTCCGGGGGCGGAAATCTGGGCTCAGTCCTGCTGTGGACCGAGCGCCGGGCCGTCGTGGGACTCACCCTTGGCCACCAGGGTGGTCAGGGCCAGGTCGCCGGTCACGTTCAGTGCGGTACGGCACATGTCCAGGAAGTGGTTCACGCCCAGGATCAGGCCGATGCCCAGCGGGTTCACGCCGACCATCGCGCAGATCATCGCCACCACCGGCAGCGAGCCCGACGGCACGCCGGCGGTACCGATGCCACCGAGGATGCACACCGCCATCACCATGAACTGCTGGCCGATGCTCAGGTCCACGCCGAAGAACTGGGCCAGGAAGATCACCGTCACGCCCTCGAACAGCGCAGTGCCGTTCTGGTTGGCGGTGGCGCCCACGGTCAGCACGAAGCGCGACACGCGCTGCGGCAGGCCCATCTGGTCGGCCACGCGCAGCGCGGTCGGCAGGGTGGCGTTGCTGGAGGCGGTGGAGAACGCCATCACCGTCGCTTCCTGGGTATCGCGGAAGAACGACAGCGGCGAGCGGCCCGACAGCCACACGGCGGTGCCGTAGGTCACGATCATGTGCAGGCCCAGCGCCAGCACCACCACGCCCACGTAGGCGCCGAGGCGGATGATCAGCTCGAAGCCGAACAGCGCGGCCAGGTTGAACATGAAGCAGGCCACCGCGTACGGGGCCAGGCGGATGACCAGGTTGATCAGGGTCATCGAGATTTCGAACACGCCTTCAATGGCGCGGCGCAGCGGGGCGACCTTCTCGTTGTCGGTCAGCACCATGCCGATGCCGAACATGAGTGCGAAGAACATCAGCGACAGGATCGCGCCGTTGTCAGACGCGGCCTGCAGCACGTTGCTCGGCACGATCGACAGCAGCATGTCCATGCCCTTCGGCGTGCCATGGATGCCGGCCACGATCTCCTTGCTGCGCTCGGCGTTCTCCGACAGCATCATCGCCGCGACCTGCGGGTCGACGCCGGCACCCGGCTTGAGCACGTTGACCAGCACCAGGCCGATGCCCACCGCAATGCCGGACAGCAGCACGGTGTAGGCCAGCGTCTTCCAGCCGATGCGGCCGAGGGCGCGGATGTCGCCCATCTCCGACACGCCCATGATCAGCGCCGAGAAGATCAGCGGCACGATCAGCATGAAGATCAGGTTGAGGAACAGGCCCGAAGCCGGGGTGGTGACGTAGTCCATTACCCACTTGGCACCGCCCTGCAGACCCTCGACGCTGCCACCCAGGGCGTGCACGGTCAGTCCCAGGACAAGGCCGATCGCAAAGCCGATGCCCATCTTCCAGTGCAGGGGCAACTTCTTCTTGTCGGCAGCAGCTGCTGTCATACGCGGGTTTCCTCGAAAAATGAATGCACTCTAACAAAGCGCGCAAGCGGCGCCGGTTCAGGTTCGCCGCGGTGGATACAGCGGCGCCAGGCCAGTGTCAGCAGCACCCGCAGCCGCCGACCAGTGCGGTCCGTCACGGAAGGCCGTGCGCAGGCGCGTACGCAGCGCCGCCGGATCACCCTGCCCGCCCCAGCGCGCCTGCTGCAGGTCCTGCAACACCTGGCACTGCTCCGGATCGTCCAGGCGCGCGATGACCTGCTCGACACGTTCGACACCGGCCATCGCGCACAGCTGTGCTTCCACCTGGTCGAAGCCCTCGCCATCGAGCACCCGGCGCAGTTCGGCCAGGCCGGCACGCCCGCTCGCCACAGTCGGCACAGCGGACGTGCCTGCGACAGGCGCCGCTGCACGCGGGCGACGGCCACGCTGCCAGCCCCACAGCAGGGTCAGCAGCCACAGCAGCGCCAGCCCGATCGCCGCGCCCATCCAGGGCCATGGCCGCTCGGCCATGCCGCTGGCGCGCGGGTCGGTGGCCGCGATGCGGCTGTCCTGGCCATCGGTGCCGGGCAGCGCGGCATCGGTGTCGATCGGCGGCAACGGGGCCGGCGAGGTATTGCCGCCGCCATTGCCCGCCGCAACCGCCAGCGTCAGGTCCGGCAGCGTTGCTTCCTGTGCCTTGCCGCTGCGCACATCCCACCAGGGCAGGCGCGGGCCGGGCACCACCAGCGAACCCGGCTGGCGTGGCACGATCGAATAGCGGCGGGTGATCTTCAGGCGTGGCGTGCTGCCGTTGAAGGTCTCTTCGTACTGTGCTGGTTCGGCGAACACCTGCGCATTGGCGCCGACATCCGGCACCGGCAGATCGGTGAACTGCGCGCGCGTCGCGCCTTCGGCAACCGCTTCGACCACCACGTTGGCGGCCTCACCGGTGCGGGCGCTGGTCGGCGCACTGGTATAGCGCAGCTGCAGGCTCTGCAGCGGCAGCCACGGCTGCGGCGCCTGCGCCGGCTGTGCCTGCACCTGCAGCGTGCGGTCGGCGCCGGTAGCATTCATGCGGCCGTCGCCCCCGCCAAAGAAGTCGTCGAAGAAGCCACCGGCACTGCGCCCGCTGAAGCGCGCACCGGCCAACCGCAATGCGCCGCTGCGCTCGGGGATCAGCAGGAAGCGGCGTTCGACCACGTTGTAGCGGCGCCCGTTGACCTGGCGCACATCGGTGCGGTCATCGCCCACGCGCTGCAATGACGCGCCCGCCGGGGTATCCAGTACCAGTTCACCCGACGCCAGCTGCGAAGCAAAGTACAACCGCACCACCACGCCCACGCTCTGCTGCACGTATGGCGTTTCGTCATCGACAACCGTCTCGATGAAGGCCATCGCAGTGCTGTCCGGGCCCGCCACGGCGGCCGCGTCCACTTGCAGGGTCAGCGGCGCGGTACGCACACTGCCCACCTGCAGGCCCGGAACCACCAGCGCACCGCTGCGCCGCGGCGTCAGCGCCACGCCGTACAGGTTGCGCTGCTGCATGCTGCCGTTGCTCCACTCCACCTGGCGGCTGCTGGTCTGCGCGCTGAGATCGAAGTCGGTACGCAGGGGCGTGAAATCTGGCGCGCCCTGATCGCTCTCGACATTGAGGGTGACCGTATCGCCCATTGCAATGCGATCGCGGTCCAGCCAGGCGCGCGGCTGCGCCCAGGCCAGCAGCGGCAGCCACAGCAGCAGCGCTGCCAGTACCTGCCGGGGCCAGCACCCGTGCATGTTGATCACCCGCGTCATCGCCCTTCCCTCTTCCTGCGTTCGTTTTCCAGCTGGAACTTGGCTCGCAGCAGCGCGCCCGGATCATCGGGTACGCGTCGCATCCACGCCTCCACGGCCTGTTGCTCCTCGCGCTGGCGCGGGGTGGTGCCTTCGCTGCCTGGCACGGGCTTGCCATCCTGTTCGCCCTTGCCTTCACGTGCCTGCTGCATTGCCTGCTGCATGCGCTGGCGCTGCTGCTCGTCGGCCTGCGCCTGCGCCTTGGCATCTTCCACCTGCGGTGGTGCCTGCTGGCCATCGCGGCCGCGCTCGCCGGGCTGCGGGCTCGACGGGGAAGTGTCATCGCCGGGCTTGGGCTGGCCCTGCTGGCCCGATTGCGGCTGGCCCTGCCCGGGGTCTTTCTGCCCCTGCTGCGGTTGCTGGCCCGACGGATTCTGCTTGCCCTGCGAATCGTTCTGCTGCTTCTGCCGGCCGCTCTGCTGGGGCTTCTGCTGGTCCTGGCCCTGGCCCTGGCCTCCCGACTGCCTGCGCTTGCGCGCGGCATCGACCACAGCGCGGTTGGCCACCGCATCGGCCATGCCCGGATGCAGCGCCAACGCGCGGTCATAGGCGGCGATGGCCTCATCGTAGTTGCCCTGGCGTGCCAGCGCGTTGGCCAGGTTGTACCAGCCGGCATCGCTGTCGATGCCTTCGAACTGCTTGCGTGCATTGGCGAAGTCGCCGCTGCGGTACGCCTGCACACCTTCGGCCAGGCGCTGGTGCTGCAGCTGGTCAGCGCGCTTCCACAGGGTGCCCTGCGCGGGCGGCGGTGCGGGTGCTGCTGGCGCCTGCGCCTGCACGTCACCGATCCAGGGCAGCAGGCCAACAGCCAGCACCGCGGCCAGCACTGCGCGGCGGCGGAAGGCCAACAGTGCCAGCAGCATCAACGGCGGCAGCAGCCAGAAGCCTTCATCGCGCCACTGCATGCCTTCGCCCGGCCGCTGCGACGCCGTGCCCTGGCGCGCATCCAGTACCCCCAACGCACGCAGGTCACTGTCATCGGCGGCGATGCGCGCGTAGCGCCCGCCACCTGCGGTGGCCACGGCGCGCAGGCTGCCCTCATCCAGCGCCGCCTGGCGGATCTGGCCATTGCCATCGCGATAGGCCGCACCGGCCGGCGTACCCAGCCCCAGCACCGAAACCTGCAGGCCCAGGCTGCGTGCCTGGGCCGCGGCCAGCGCGGCCTCACTGTCTGCCTGGTCGGTGACCAGCAGGATCTGTCCCTGCAGCGCAGCGACCTGCCGCATCAACTGCGCGGCCCAGTCGATGCCGCGGTCGGCACGCTGTCCATCGCGCGGCATCACCTCGGGTGACAAGGCATCCAGATACAGCGCGACATTGCTGCCGTCATCGGTCAACGGGGCCACCGTATAGGCGTCATCGGCATACACCACCAGGCCGACCTGGCCGCCCTTGCGCGCGCGCAGCAGCTCGCCCAGCTTGGCCCGCGCCTGCAGCAGCCGCGACGGCGGCAGGTCGGTGGCGGTGATCCGGCTGGACAGATCCAGCACGACCAGCAGCGGTGCGCTGGCCTGGAACATCGGCTGCGCCTGCTGCCGCCAGCTTGGCCCGGCCATCGCCAGCGATGCCAGCGTCCAGCCCAGCAGCAGCGCCCACGGCAGGCGCGTACGACGACGCGTGCCGGCCGCCAGCAGGTGCGGCAGCAGGTGTGGATCCACCGCCTGCCGCCACGCATCGCTGCGCCGCTGCCGGTACAGCGACAGCGCGAGGATCACCGGCAGCGCCAGCAGGGCCCACAGCCATTCCGGGCGCAGGAAATGCAGCGCGTTCCAGTCGGGAAGATTCGACGCCAACGCGATCATCGGCGACGCTCCGGCCACAGCCACGCCAGCGCGCCCAGCAACAACGCCAGGCCCAGCGGCCAGGCATAGCGTTCCTCGCGCGGGCGCAGGCTCGGCCCTTTCGCAGCGATCGGCTCCAGCCGGTCCAGTTCGGCATAGATGCCGGCAAGCTGTGCCGTATCGCGTGCGCGGAAGAACTGGCCACCGGTCATGCCCGCGATCTTCTTCAATGTGGCCTCGTCGACCGGATCCTGGTCGGCGGCAATGGAGATGCCGAACACGCGCATGCTGCCGTCGCCGCCAAACGCGACGGTGTGGATGCGTACGCCCTCGGCGCGGGCAACTTCGGCCGCGCGCAGCGGCTCCAGTACGCCGGCATTGCTGACACCGTCGGTCAACAGGATCAGTACTCGCTGGCCTTCGGGCTGGCTGCGCAGG
Organism: Stenotrophomonas sp. Sm6012; assembly: GCF_030985895.1. Classification (NCBI taxonomy): domain Bacteria; kingdom Pseudomonadati; phylum Pseudomonadota; class Gammaproteobacteria; order Lysobacterales; family Lysobacteraceae; genus Stenotrophomonas; species Stenotrophomonas sp. Sm6012. The sequence goes on from NZ_JAPTFX010000051.1 coordinate 5,407, forward strand.
CGCTTCACCGCCAGGCCGATGGCATCACCGATGGCGGTTTCGCGGCCGGCCAGGCCGACCACGCTGTCGCGCAGCTGGTCGCGCACACTGGCCAGGTCAGCGGTAAGGGGCGTCAATGTGTAAGCACGGTCGCCGAAGATCAGCAGGCCGATGCGATCACCGGCGCGGCGGTCGAGGAAGTCGGCCAGCACCGCCTTGGCTGCGGTGAGGCGATCCACGGCCTGCCCGCCGAGCACCATGTCGCCCTCGCCCATGCTGCCGGACACGTCCATCGCCAGCATCATCTGCCGGCCCTGTTGCGGTGGGGTGACGGCCTCACCGAGTTGCTGTGGACGGGCAAGCGCAACGCACAGCGCGCACCAGCCCAACCACAACAACAGGGTACGCAGCCAGGACACGTCGACGCGGCCACCACCGGTCAGTGCTTCCAGTTCGCTGGCGGCATATGGCACGCGCAGCGCCGCGCCGGGGTCAGCGCGACGCTTCCACGCGTACATCAGCAGCGGCAACGGCAACGCCAGCAGCGCCAGCGGCCATGCCAGCTGCAGGTCCGGCCACGGCCAGTAGCTCGCCAGCAGATTCATCGACGACGCTCCAGCAGCATTGCCAGATAACGCGCGCGGGACCAGCTGCGCACCGCGGCCACTTCGCCGGCTTCGACGCGTGGCCGATAGGCGCCCTCGGCCAGCAGGCTGCGTCGTGCATCGGACAACGTGCCCTGCGGGTCCACGCGTTGCCACCAGGCGTCGTCGCGCAACGACTCACTGCCTGGCCGCGCTTGGCGCGCGGCACGACGCAGCAGGCCGGCGATCGCCGCCAGTTCCGCCGCGCCGTCGGTGCACGCCGCCAGCTCCCCGTCGAACTGCTGCAACCAGCGCTGCCGACGGCGGCGACGCTGCCACCACACGAATGCGACGACCGACAGCAGCAGTAGCACCGCCGCACCGATCATCAGATAGCCCGGTGCCGGTGGCCACCACGACGGGGCCGGCGGCAGCTGCACATCGCGCAGCGGCAGGTTGGCGCTCATGCCGGCACCTCGGTCGGCACCGGGGCCAGCCACGCATCGCTGGGCGCATCGGTGGACAGCACCTGCACGTCGACGCGGCGTGCGCCGAGCTGGCGACGCAGTTCCTGCAGCGGCTCGACGAAATGCGCGTGCCAATGCGCCTGCACGTCGCTGCGGCGCAGGTCGAGTCCAACGCGCTGCTGCGCGGTCTGGAACTGCAGCGCCGCCGACGGCGGCTGCAGTTCCAATGGATCGACCAGCAGAACCAGGCTGAGGTCATGGTGCTGGGCCAGTGCGCTCCAGCGTACCGGCGCAATCCGCGCCGCCTGCTGCGGATCGGCCAGCACCAACATGCGCGCACCGGGGCGCAGCACGCGACTGGCGTGGTCCAGCGCACGCTCGAGACCAAGATCATCGGTGGGAGGCTGCGCGTACCAGCGGGTGAGCGCATCGAGCACGCGCAGTACACCACGCGGCCCGCCTGCGGGCGCGACCGGTGGCTCGCGGTCGCTGCCACGCAGGGCGCCCACGCGGTCGCCTCGCCGCTGCGCCGACCAGGCGGCAACGGCGCCCGCGCGTGCAGCCTGTACCGACTTGAAGCGCACCCGGGTGCCGAAATACAGCGCCGGCGAGGTGTCGGCCACGATCAGGCTGACCCGCTCGCGCTCGGCCTGGAACAGCTTGGTGTGGGCACGACCGGTACGCGCGGTCACCCGCCAGTCGATATGCCGTGCATCATCACCGGCCACGTACTCGCGTGATTCGGCGTACTCCATGCCACGCCCGCGCAGCGGCGACGGCGCCTGCCCGGCATTGCCGGCACGGCCGCGGCGTGGCGGCGGCGGGCGCTGTGCCAGGCGACGCAGCGCGACCAGTTCGGCCAACTGTGGGCGCAGCCCGTCGCCCTCACTGGCGATGGATGCGGATTCCGGGGATGGATCGGTCATGCGCAGGCTCAGGGTGCCGGCACCCGGGCCAGCAGCTCCTGCACCAGGCGCTCGCCATCCCAGCCTTCGGCAGTGGCTTCATAACTGGGCAGCACGCGATGGCGCAGCACATCAGCGGCGACCGCGCGCACGTCATCGGGCGTGACGAAATCGCGGCCGGCCAGCCAGGCACGCGCACGAGCGCAGCGTTCCAGCGCGATGGAACCTCGCGGGCTTGCGCCCCACGCGATGCGGCGACCGAGGCCGGCGTCGTAGCGCGACGGATCGCGCGAAGCCAGCACCAGTTCGATCAGGTAGCGTTCCAGTGCGGGCGCCATGTGCAGGTCCAGCACTTCGCGACGGGCCGCGAACACATCCTGCATCGGCAGCTTCTCCGGCGCCGGCGCAGCTTCGCCCAATGCGCCACGGGCACGCTCGCGCGCCAGCCGCAGGATTTCCGATTCGGCCGCCTGGTCCGGGTAGCCGATGCGCACGTGCATCAGGAAGCGGTCCAGCTGTGCTTCCGGCAGCGGGAAGGTGCCTTCCTGCTCGATCGGGTTCTGCGTGGCCATCACCAGGAACAACGACGGCAGCGCGTAGGTGTGGCGTCCCACGGTGACCTGGCGTTCGCCCATCGCCTCCAGCAGCGCCGACTGCACCTTGGCCGGCGCACGGTTGATTTCATCGGCCAGCAGGATCGGGTGGAAGATCGGGCCGGGCACGAACTCGAAACGGCCTTCCTGCGGGCGCCAGATCTCGGTGCCGGTGAGGTCGGCCGGCAGCAGGTCCGGGGTGAACTGCACGCGCGCGAAGTCCGTTTCCAGACGTGCTGCCAGCGCGCGGATCGCCGTGGTCTTGGCCAGTCCCGGCGCACCCTCCACCAGCAGGTGGCCGTCGGCCAGCAGCGCGATCAGCAGGCGCTCGACCAGCGCGGACTGGCCGACGATTTCGGCGGACAGCGCATCGCGCAGCTGGCTGAAGGCGGCGTGCAGGCGGGAGCTGGCCGGCGCGGGCGGCGGCGGGACGGTTTCGGGCATCGGCGGAGGCAGGTTCATGGGGGCCTTTGACCGGCGCAGGACGGCACGGGTTCCCGACATCATCGCAGGGTGCCCTGCGATTGACATCAAGAACGGCTGAACAGCCCTTCGCGCACCGCGTGACCGGCCTCAACGAAAAAGGGCCGCACAAGGCGGCCCTTCTTCCTGCAACAGGTGGTACCGGCTCAGTTCTGCTTGGCCACGCGCAGCACCTTCGGCGTGACGAACACCAGCAGCTCGGCCTTGTCCTTGCTGCGGCCGCGCTTCTTGAACAGGTTGCCCAGGAACGGCACGTCGCCCAGGAACGGAACCTTGCTCACGCTGCTGCGGTCGGTGAACTCGTACACGCCGCCGATCACGACGGTCTGGCCATCGTCCACCAGCACCGCGGTATTGACTTCACGGCGGTTGATTTCCGGCACGGTGCCATAGCCCTGCAGCTGGATCAGGCGCTCCACTTCATCCTTCTTCAACTGCATGTTGAGGAACACGCGGTTGTCGTTGGTGATGGTCGGGGTCACCTTCAGTTCCAGCACCACTTCCTTGAACTGGACATTGGGCGTGGCGACGCCGCCGGTACCGCCACCGCTGATGGTGACGTAGCCGATTTCCTTGCCCTGCTTGATCAGTGCCTCGCGCTGGTTGGTGGTCACCACGCGCGGGTTGGAGATCACTTCGCCACGGGCCTCTTCCTGCATCGCCGACAGCTCCACGTCCAGCAGGTAGCCGGCATTGAGGATCGACAGCGCCAACGAGCCCGGGGTGGCGGTCGAAGCGGCAGGCAGGTTGAAGTTCAGGCCACGGGTGATGGCCGGAAGCAGCGGCACCGGTGCCGGTCCAACGCTGCCGCCCGCTTCCCAATCGCGATAGGCCTTGGCATTGGCGGCCGAAGTATCCGCCTGCGACAGGCGGGTCTTGCGGTTGGCTTCCAGGTCACCACTGAAGTACACGTTGTCGCGGCTGCCGCTGATGCCGAACTTGGCACCCAGCTCGCGGGCGAACGTATCGGTGGCGATGACGATACGGCTTTCGATCAGCACCTGGTCAACCGGCCGGTCGATCACGCCGATCAGTTCACGCATGCGCGCGATCTTCTTCGGGATGTCGCTGATCATCAGCGTATTGGTGCGCTCGTCGGCCACGATGCGGCCACGCGAGGACAGGAAGCCACTGTCTTCCTGCGACGCCGAACCACCGCTGCTGCCGTTGCCGCCACCACCGCCGATACCCTTGGCTTCGGTCAGTGCCTTGAAGATCTGCGTGGCGCTGTGGTAGTTGATCTGCACGTAATCGGTAACCAGGTCTTCGCGGTTCTCGATCGCGATGCGCGCGTCTTCCTTCTCCTGCTCGAACTTGGCCAGCTCGGCCTGCGGCGCAACCCAGATCACGCTACCGTCGCGACGCTTGTCCAGGCCCTTGGCCCGCAGCACGATGTCCAGCGCCTGGTCCCACGGCACGTTGACCAGGCGCAGGGTCACATTGCCCTGCACCGAATCGGACGCCACCACGTTGAGGTTGGATTCCTCGGCGATCAACTGCAGCACGGTGCGCACCGGCACGTCCTGGAAGTTGAAGGTCACCGGCTTGCCGGTGAAACCGCGCTGGCCCACGGCCTTGGCGGCCTGCGCAACGCTGCCCGCAGTAACCGCACCGACTGCCGCCGGCGCCTGACGCGGGCTGATCTCGACCACGTATTCGTTGCCGCTCTGGTAGGCCAGCGAATCCACCGCACCGCCGGTGCTCAGGACCAGCTGGGTACCCGCGCCGGAGGGCTTGGCGTCGATGCGCTGCACCGGCGTTGCGAAGTCGGTGACGTTCATCGGCTTCTGCAGGTTGGCCGGCAGCCGGGCGTTGCCGACATCGACCACCACGCTGTTGCCCTGCGTGCGCAGGTCCGGCACCGCACCCTGCCCGTCGAACTGGACGATCAGGCGACCGGCACCATCATCGCCGCGCTTGAAATCAATCTTCGCCACCGACAGGCCTGTCGGTGCGACGGCCGCAGCCACGGTGGCGCCGGCCGGCTTTTCCGCCGGCGTGGCAGCCAGCGCCGGAGCGCAGGCCAGCATCAGCGCGACTCCCAACGCGCTGACACGGTTCAAGGTAGAGCGCCGGATGGGACGCAGCCCCTTGGCTTGGTGAAAGGTCATCGTGCTATCCCCAGTAAACGATCATTGATCTTCAAGCGAGAGCGTTGCCGGCCGTTCCAGCCAGCCGCCCGCACCATCCGGCACCAGTTCGATCAGCTCCACGCGGTCTTCGAAGACCGCCGTGATCCGCCCGTCGCTCTGTCCCAGGTAACCGCCCGGGCGCACCCGGTAGGTCACCTTGTCCGGCCCCATCACCAGCGCGACGACGCCTGCACCCGTGCCGATGGTGCCGACCATGTCCAGTGCGTCCAGCGGGAAGCCTTCCAGCGGCTCCTTGCGCCGGTTCGGATCCGGACGCAATCCGCCATTCCCCTGCTGCGGATTGGTCCAGGCATCGGTGAACGGGTCACGCATGCCCTGCGCCGAATACTCGAAGGTCTCGAACTGCTGCATCACCGGCAGCGGCTCCAGCGGCTGCGCCGGCCGTGCCCGCTCGCCTTCCACCCACTTTTCCAGGTTGGGGGCGTCGCCGGGCGTGCTGGTCACGCCGCGGCCGCAGGCAGCCAGCAGCAGGACCGCCAACGCCATTGCACCGCGTGCGATGTACGTGCGCATCACTTCTTGCCCCCCTTGCCCTTCTTCTTCGCCTCGGCATCGGCAGCAGCCTGCTGCGCCTGCACTTCGGTCTCGTCCAGATAGCGATAGGTCTTGACCGTGCCGGACAGCTCCAGCGCACCGCTACGCACGTTGCCCTTGGACTTGTCCTTGGGCTTGAGGTTGATGTCGTGCATGGTCAGGATCACCACCCGCGGCAGCGACGCCACGCCGCTGACGAACGCGCCGAACTGGTGGTAGCTGCCCACCATCCGCAGCTTGATCGGCTTCTCGGCGTAGAACTCCTTGACCTGCTCCTGCTCGGGCTCGAACAGCTCGTTGGCCAGGCCGCTGGACAACGCGGTCTGCGAGATGTCGATGATCAGGTCGGGCATTTCCGTCTTGCTCGGCAGCTGCCGCAGCATCTGCTGCAGCACCTGCTCCATCTGCGCCAGCTGCTGCTTCAGCGGGGCCAGGTTCACCGCGCGTTCCTGCTGCTTGGTGAACTCGGAACGCAGCTCGACTTCCTTCGATTCCAGGCCAGCAAGCTCCTCGCGCTTGCCGCTGATCAGCAGCATCCACGCCAGGAACATGATCACCAGCGCCAGCACCGAGCAGAAGACGATCTTGGCCTTCTGCGGCCAGTTGCCGATGTCGTTGAAATCGAGGTTCTTCAGATCGATCTTCTGGCTCATGCGCGGTCCCCCCGCAGCGACGCGATGAAGGCCTGCGGCGGCTGCGCCAGGCGGCTTCCCTCAGACTTCGGCGCCGGCTTGGCAGCCGGCGCTGCCGGCTGGTTCGGCTTGGCCGGTGCAGCGGCCGGTGCCGCCGGTGCCGGTGCCGGCGCATTCGCGGCCGGAGCCGCAGCCGGGGCAGGTGCGGCAGGCGTGGCAGCGTCCGGGCCTGCGGCAAGCGGGGCCACCGCAGCCGGCGGTGCCGAAACAACCGTGCCATCTGCGTTCAGGCCCGGCGTCGCCGCGACTTCTTCGCTCTGTGCCGGCAGCTTCACCTTGACCACGAACACGTACGGCAGTGCCTTGATGTCGGTGACCGGACCGGTCTTGCCGTCCTTGTCCTTCTCCGGCTCGCGCGCCTCGATGATCGACAGCTCCGGATTGGTCATCCAGCCGGAGGTGTCCAGGTTGCGCATGTAGGCCGAAACACGGGCGTTGGACTGGGTACGGCCTTCCAGGGTCAGCACGTCGCCTTCCTGCTTCAGCGCGGTCAGCACCACGCCATCGGGAATCGTACGCACCAGCGCATCGAACAGATGGACCATCTGCGAGCGCTTGGCCTGCAGTTCCTCGATCACCTTCTTGCGTGCCAGCAGGCGTTCCTTCTGCGCATCGAGGCGGTCGATCTCCTTGTTCTGTTCCTTGACCTTCTCGATCTCGGCCGACAGATAGGCATTGCGATCCATCTGGCCGCTCACCTGGCGGTCGTAGTAGAACCAGATCAGCAGCGACAGCAGCAGGCCACCGATGGCGGCCATGCCCAGCATTGCGTAGAACTCACGCTGGCGTTGCTTGCGCCGCTCGGCGCGCCAGGGCAATAGGTTGATGCGTGCCATCAGTCGAAGCTCCTCAGCGCCAGACCGGTGGCGATCATCAGCGCGGGGGCGTCCTGGGCCAGCGCATGCGCGTTCACCTTCGGGCCCAGGGTCATCTGTGCCAGCGGGTTGGCGACCACGGTCGGCACGCCCAGCTGTTCTTCGACCATTTCCGGCAGGCCACCCAGCACGGCACAGCCGCCGGCCAGCACGATGTGATCGACGCGGTTGAACTCGCTGCCTGCGTAGAAGAACTGCAGCAGGCGGCTGATCTGCTGCACCGTCGCTTCCTTGAACGGTTCCAGCACTTCCATCTCATAGCTTTCCGGCAACCCGCCCTGGCGCTTGGCCAGGCCGGCTTCCTCGTAGCTCAGGCCGTAGCGGCGCATGATCTCGTCGGTCAGCTGCTTGCCACCGAACACCTGTTCGCGGCTGTACAGGCTGCGGCCGCCGCGCAGGACATTGAGGGTGGTCATGGTCGCGCCGATGTCGACCAGCGCGACGACACCGTCGATGGACACCGGCAGCTCGCTGGCGACCAGGGCATAGGCGTTCTCGACCGCGAAGGCCTCCACGTCCATCACCTTGGCCTGCAGGCCACCGAGCTCCAGCGCCGACTGGCGCAGCTCCACGTTCTCCGAACGCGACGCGGCCAGCAGCACCTGGACCATCTCGGGGTTGTTCGGGATCGCCCCGATCACCTCGAAGTCCAGGTTCACTTCCTCGATCGGATACGGGATGTAGTTGACCGCTTCCAGCTCGATCTGGGCTTCCATGTCGTTCTCGTCGAGCTCGGCCGGCATCGGGATCACCTTGGTGATCACCGCCGACCCGGCGACGGCGGCAGCGGCCAGTTTGGCCTTGCTGCCTGAACGGTTCATCGCCCGGCGGATGGCCTCACCGACCGCTTCCACCTCCACGATGTTCTTCTCCACCACCGCATTCGGCGGAAGTGGTTCCACAGCATAGTGTTCCACACGGAAACGATTGCCGCTGCGGGACAGCTGCAAAAGCTTTACCGCAGTCGAACTGATGTCGACGCCTACAAGCGGCGACTGACTTTTTGGGATGAGCCCCACGGTTTCTCCCCTGCCGACGGGCACTTGGACACAAGACCTGCGTCCGAGCATTAATAACGTATTCTTAGCAAATGGCAACGACCCTGCTGTGAAGTCCCTCACGGATTCACATTGCAGCCCCTGGCAGTTCCCCTTGCGCTCCCCGGTGCCGACCCCAGCCGCCACCTTGCGTAATCTATACTCTGCGACCACGAAATTCGCAATCGGAATCTGAACCCGATGACTCGACTCCGCCGCTGGCTGCGCTGGATCTTCCTGATTGTCCTGGTCCTGGCGCTGATCGGCGCGGCCGCCGTGGGCGGTCTGTACTACGCCGTATCCTCCAAGCTTCCCGACGTGCAGACCCTGCGCGACGTGGAGATGCAGGAGCCCATGTACGTCTATGCCGCCGACGGCAAGCTGATGGCGGTGTTCGGCGAGACCCGCCGTACCCCGGTCACCATGAAGGACGTGCCCGAGCGCCTGAAGCAGGCGTTCCTGGCCACCGAGGATGCCCGCTTCTACGAGCATGGCGGCGTGGACTACATGGGCATCGGCCGCGCGGTGTGGCTGCTGGCCACCACCAACGACAAGCGCGTGCCGGGTGGTTCGACCATCACCCAGCAGGTCGCCCGCCAGTTCTTCCTCAGCTCCGAGTACAGCTATACCCGCAAGCTGGCCGAGATCCTGCTGGCGCGGAAGATCGAGTCCGAGCTGAGCAAGGACGAGATCTTCGAGCTGTACCTGAACAAGAGTTTCTTCGGCAACCGCGCCTACGGCGTGGCCGCTGCCGCCGAGTTCTATTACGGCAAGAAGCTGGGCGAACTGAACCTGGACGAGATGGCCTCGCTGGCCGGCATCCCCAAGTTCCCCTCTTCCGGCAACCCGATCTCCAACCCGGAACGTGCCCGCCAGCGCCGCGACAACTATGTGCTGCAGCGCATGGCCGACCTGAAGTTCGTCACCCAGGCCGAGGCCGACGCGGCCAAGGCGGTGCCGATGCATGCCAGCGCGCATGAGCCGCCGGTGCAGGTCGATGCGCCCTACGTGGCCGAACTGGTGCGCCAGGAAATGATCGCCCGCTTCGGCGGCGATGTGGTCAACAAGGGTTACCACGTCACCACCACCATCGACTCCACCCTGCAGACCGCCGCCAACCTGGCCGTCCGCGATGGCCTGCTGCTGTACGACCACCGCCACGGCTGGCACGGCGTGGAGAAGCAGGTCCAGGTGGGGGCCGGCGAAGATGCCGCCGCCCTCGCCGAGCACCTGCGCGGCATGTTCGGCCAGTCCGGCCTGCTGCCGGCCATCGTTGCCAGCACCGGCGCCGACGGCAGCGCCACCGTAGTTCTGGCCAACCGCAGCGAGATCGTGCTGCCGGCCGGCGCCGCCAAGTGGACCAACAAGACCCCGGGCAAGCTGGTGCAGCGCGGCGACATCGTGCGCGTGCGCGCCGGTGCAAAGGACGGTGAGTGGCTGCTGGACCAGCTGCCGCGCGGGCAGTCCGCGCTGGTCTCGCTGGATGCCCACAACGGCGCGTTGAAGGCGCTGGTCGGTGGCTTCAGCTTCTCCGGCAACAAGTTCAACCGTGCCACCCAGGCCCGTCGCCAGCCGGGCTCGAGCTTCAAGCCGTTCGTCTACGCGGCCGCCTTCGACAAGGGCTACAACCCGGCCTCGATCGTGCTTGACGCCCCGGTCGTGTTCCGCGACCGCCGTGGCAAGACCTGGGCCCCGCAGAACGACGGCGGTGGCTTCCGTGGCCCGATGCGCCTGCGCGAAGCGCTGGTGCAGTCGCGCAACCTGGTCTCGGCGCCTGCTTGACGGCATGGGCGTGGACTACGCGCGCAAGTACATCAGCGAATTTGGTTTCGCCGAATCGGAACTGCCGCCGAACCTGTCGATGTCGCTGGGCACCGCCTCGCTCACCCCGCTGTCGGTGGCCCGTGGCTACGCCGTGTTCGCCAATGGCGGCTCGCGCGTGGACACCTGGCTGATCGACCAGGTCAACGACCGTGACGGCAACCTGGTGTTCAAGGAAAACCCGGCGCTGGCGTGCCGCGAGTGCGCCGGCAGCAGCGACCAGCCGGTCAACCAGGTCGTGGACGGCTTCAACTTCGGTGCCCCGGCGCCGAAGGTCGACCCCGCTGCGGCAGCCAAGGCCGAAGCCAAGACCGAAACCGCTGCCGTACCGGCCAACCCGGATGCCCGCACCGCCCCGCGCGCGATCGACGCCCGCACCGCCTACCAGCTGGTGTCGATGATGCGCGACGTGGTCCAGCGCGGTACCGGCGTCCAGGCCAAGGTGCTCGGCCGCGAGGACGTGGGCGGCAAGACCGGCTCCACCAACGACCACCGCGACGCCTGGTTCTCCGGTTTCGGCGGCCCGTACGTGACCACCGTGTGGGTGGGCCGCGACGACTTCCGCTCGCTGGGTTACCGCGAATACGGTGGCAAGGCTGCCCTGCCGATCTGGATCGACTACATGCGCACCGCGCTGAAGGACACCCCGATCGCGCAGAACGACCCGCCCAGCGGCATGGTCCAGGCCACCCTCAACGGCGCCACAGAGTGGGTGAAGGTGGAAGACATGGACCGCCTGACCGACTACGACCTGAACCTCAATACGCCGCAGGCCGACGCCGCCGCGTTCGATATCTTCTGAGGAAGGGTGTGGGTGGGTGCCGACCTTGGTTTGGCACAGATGCCGCCCCTGGTAGCTGCCAACCTTGGTTGGCGCCCCATGCCGACCAAGGTCGGCACCTACCAGAGCGTCGGTAGCTGCCAACCTTGGTTGGCGCCCCATGCCGACCAAGGTCGGCACCTACCAGAGCGTTGGTAGCTGCCAACCTTGGTTGGCGCCCCATGCCGACCAAGGTCGGCACCTACCAGAGCGTTGGTGGGTGCCAACCTTGGTTGGCACCTCCGCGAAATACCCACGCAGATGTCACATCCGTGCGCTAGTCTGTAACCAGGCCGCAACAGGAGTCATCGCATGCATCGCGCACGCCAGCATGCTGCCAGCCAGACCCGCGAGCGGCGTCACCGCCTCGCCCACGAAGCCGCCCGCCTGATGGCCGAAGGCGGCATCCGCGACTACCACCAGGCCAAGTTGAAGGCCGCCAGCCGCCTCGGCATCCACGACGATGCCTCCCTGCCCCGCAACACCGAGATCGAGGACGCCCTGCGCGAGTACCAGCGGCTGTTCTCAGGGCCGCAGCATGGCAACGAACTGCAGCGCCGCCGCGAAGCCGCGATGCGCGCCCTGGAGTTCCTGCACAGCTTCGCCCCGCGCCTGGCCGGCCCGGTGCTGGAGGGCACCGCCGACGCCAACAGCCCCGTGCAGCTGCACCTGCACAGCGACGACCCGGAGGCCGTGCACCGCTTCCTGGACGAGCACGGCATTCCCGCCGAATCGCGCACGCGCCGGCTGCGCATGGACCGCGAGCGCAGCCTCGATGTGCCGGTCTGGGTGTTCAGTGCCGAAGAGCTGACCTTCGACCTGGCAGTGCTGCCCTATGACGCCCTGCGCCAGGCACCACTGTCGCCCGTGGACGAGAAGCCGATGCGGCGTGCCTCCGTCGCACAGCTGCGGCAGGTGCTGGCCGAGGCGGAAATCACCGCCTACATCGGCGGACCAGGTTAGCGGCAGCAGCCGACGGCGTGTGGTGGGTGCGGACCGGCGGCCCGCACGTTGCTTCGGGTATCCGGGTACCTGACCGAAAGGCAGCCGGGCACGGCTCGGCGCTACAGGGGGTACAGGTGCGGCTCTTCCGCATCCCCGGTCAGCAAGCGCGCCAGCCACGGTGCGCCCGCGCGTTGTGGGTATTCCAGCATCATCCGTGCGTGCATGGCCTGCAGATCCCCCAGCAACCAGGTCTGGTTGTAGGCATCGCCAAATGTATCGGACCAGGCGCTCTGCACGCGCATGCGCTCACCGCCATCGAGGTTCGGCATCCTGTCCAACGGCTCGGCAAGCACAGACGCCAGCGCCTCGTTGATCGCTGCATTCTCCGCCTGCGCCGCACGCAGCAGCTCCAGGCGATGGGTCACCCGCCAGCACTCGTAGGGGAAGCAGCTTCCGGTCGCAGTGATGTAGTCGGCCATGTCAGCCAGCAGGTGGGCCTTCAGTTGCCATGCCTCTGCACTGTCCAGCAGCTGCCGCACCTGCAGCGTGCGCAGTGTGCCGGAGCGGACCTCTTCGGGCGTGTTGAACATCTCGCCAGGCGCGCTGCCACCGTGCCGCACACTCACGATGCGGCGGATGGCCTCATGGGTGATGTTCTCCACGCGCAGCGCCGCCGCTTCGGGATGCACGCGTGGGGGCGGCACGCTCGCTACCCGCCAGTAGTACCACAGCACCATCGCCATGCACGCCAGGCACAGCGCGCTGGACAGCATCCAGCCGTCCACATTGCGCGTGTAGTACCGATAGCGCGCACGCCACAGGTAGAAGCTGCGATAGTTGATGAACTGGCGTACCCATCCGTACATCGCCTTCTCCTCGGCAAGCGCCCCGGCGCGGCAGGGTTCGCTACGCGCACCACGCCGGGGCTCCATGGCTTACCAGCCGATGCCCACACCCACGCCCATGCTGCGCTCACCACTGTTGGTGAAAGCACCATTGAGGCTGAAGGTGGCCGAGCCCTTGTCGTTCAACACGCGCTGGTAACCCACCGCCATCGCCGATTCGCCCTCGGCATAGCCCACGCCCGCACCGAGGCGGTTGTAGGTAGCCAGGCCGGCGGTGTTCATCGCCATCGCGGTCTGCGCGCTGCTCATCGCCGCCATGCGGTTGAAGCGCTTGTCCATCTTGTTCAAGCGCGCATCCACTTCGCGGGCGATGCCATCGCTGTAGTCGTTGGCGCGGGCCAGCATCTTCTCCAGCTCGGCGGTGTCGACCTGCGGCTTGGGCGATTCCGGTGCGTCGGCCTTGGGCTGCGGCGCGGGCGAGGACTTCGGTGCGTTGCCGGTATCGGCGACGAGCTTGTCGTCCTGCGTGGCGGGCGGCGTGGGTGCGGCGGCCTCCTGCTCGGTGGATGCCAGTGCCATGGCACGCGACTGCGGCGCCGGGCCCTGGCCGTCTACGCGCTGCTCCAGTCCGTCGATGCGGCCGTTGAGCTGCTGCTGCACCGCGTGCAGCTGGCCACCGTTGACCGCCTCTCGACTGCCTGCGGCGATCAAGCCGTTGGCCACGTTGGAGATGACCATGCCCTGCGCACCGGCGAGGGTGAGCTGGTTGAAGCCATCGGCACGGGCGGTGGCGGTGTCCTGGAAGATGGAACGGAGCTGGCCTTCCATGCCGTCTACGCGGGAGGTGGCGCGGAGGACGGCGCCATCGAGGATGGCCAGTGCGCCGCCTACGGTGCGCTGGTCGGTGTTCTGGACTCTGTAGGTGGGGGCCGCCACGTTGCCGTTGGCGTCCAGCTTGGCGCCACCACCGAGGGTGGCGAGGCTATCGTTCAACTGGCCAACGGTGGTGGCGTTGTGGTCGGCGGTGCCGCGGGCGATGTGGACAAGCCGACGCTCAAGACCAGCATTGCCAAAGGAAACCGCGCGCGACTCGTCCGCCACGGAACCGGCACCGATCGCTACTGAGTTCTCGGCACCTTTGCTCACTGAACTGTTGGAACCCAAAGCAACACCTGCGGTTTCTTCCACGGAGGAGAACACTCCCAGAGCAAACCCGGCCTCGGCAGATTCATCGACGCGCGAGGCGCGCCCCAGTGCTACAGAATTCCTTCCTCGTGCCTTGGCAAAGCTACCCAGCGCAACACCGCCTTCCGACAGCAGCGAAGCTTCGGCAGAATCTCCCAGCGCCACACCAACGGCACCTGCATGAGCAGCCACACCCGGCCCCAGGTCGCCAACCACAACGAACTTCGACTGCGCAGCAAGGTCACCTATTTTGGAAAGGGCATCGCCAATTGAGTTACTCGCCGCCTCCAAGCGCACATTTGTTGCATAGAGCTGGCTGCCGGTCACTGCCTCGCTGCTCTGCTGACTGAGCGTACCCGCGGCAACCCCTGTGACCTTTCGCTGCTTGTCAGACCGATTCAGAACGCTCACGACAGTGCCATCGTCCAGCGCCCCCAACCGCAGCACACCGGCGGGCGCAAGCTGAATCAACCCTTCCAGTGCAGCCGCCTTCGACAACGCATCGCCCGCGTTTGTCATCGCGATCTTGGCAGAGGCGTCTGCATCCTGTGCCGTCTTTTCGGTGGCGAACAACTGCGCGCCCGTGACTGCCTCGTTGCTGGTACCAGAAACAACGCCCTGTGCAACATTGACGATCTTCCGCACGGTATTGGTGCTGCTGTTGCCAACCGAGACCTGACCCTCGGCGCTGGTCGCCGAGCCGAAGCCCAAGGCTACTGAACCCGCATGCGTGGCGAAAGTGCCGCCACCAATGGACACCGCGTTATCTGCCAACGCCTTTGCGGAGTTACCGATCGCCACGGCAGAAGAGCCCGCCGCTTCAGTGTAGATACCCGCGGAGAGAGCGCCGACACCCATTGCGTTTGCCTTATTGGAGTCGTTGCCGGCAATGCCGTGCGCTAGCAGATAGGTGGACGCCTTCACCTGGGAAAGCGCAGTGTCTGCAGCGGCTTTGGCATTCTGTGCAATCGTGTTCGTCTGGTACAGCTGAGCCCCCGTCACTACCTCGTTACTGGTAGCCGACACTGCACCATTTGAGACGTTTACGATCTTTCGAGTGGTGTTCTTGCTGCTGTTGCCCACGGAGACTTGACCCGTTGCGCTGGTCGCCGAGTCGGCGCCCAATGCCACTGATCCAGAATGGGTCGCATTGGCCAATGCGCCGAGCGCCAACGAGTCACTAGCCGTCGCGCGGGCACCATAGCCGACGGCGGCGGACGAGCTGCCAGTTGCCATGGACAGGTAGCCCATGGCGGCCGCCGAGTTCTCGGTCGCCTGACTACGGTGACCCAGTGCTGTGCCGTTACTCCCGCTGGCGTAGGAACTCAGCCCTAGAGCTACCGCATCTTGCCCTGGCGCTTTTGCATCACTACCTACCGCCACCGATTGCTTCCCGGCACTTGTCCTTGCACCAAGTGCTACGCCGCGCTCACTCGACGCCTGAGCACCGATCCCGACATAGACCGACTCGCCACTCAGCCGAAGGGCGTTTTCATTGGCCTTGCTCTGTGCCGACGACGCCTCGCCACGAGCAATATTGGCCGTGCTTTGCGCAGCCCTGGCAATGCTCTCAACAGCATCCGATGCAGCCTTTACTTTGTACAGCTGATTTCCGGTAACCACCTCGCTGCTGCCATCGGCTACTCGGCCGTCGGCAACGTTGATGATCCGGCGCTTCAGCCAGCTGTTTCCCACTGAGACAACACTGCTCTCGGTAGCCTGTGACCTACTACCCAGCGCTACGGACGACTGGCCGGTTACGCTGGCCTCATCACCCAACGCCATGGAGAATCCCGATTTTGCCTGGGCTTTCCAGCCCAAAGCTATGGATACGTCACGCGCATCGGACCCTGCACCGATCGCCAAGGCGCCTGGAACACCGTCGGATCCGGCATAGGCGCCTCGGCCAATCGCAATCGCGTCATCGGAACCGGTGCGGGTATTCGCGCCACTGCCGATCGCCACGCTTCCAGCTGCATTTGCGTACGCCTTCGCGCCGACAGCGGTTGCGTTTCCCTGCTTTGCAGTTGCCCAGTAGCCAATTGCAACACCATCTCCATTTGCTTCTGCGATTCTTCCAAATACGGCGTTGCGGTCGCCGGTGGCCGTTGCACCGCTGCCGTACACGGTGTCGTAGGCGCCCAATAGCCCAACACTCTGCGGAGACATCAGCGGCGAGGAAGAACTGATGCTCCCGAGCATCAGACCGCGCTGTTCCGCTTGTTCCTCGCAGACTTCCTGCTCTTCGGAGCATTCGTTCGCATCTTTCGCTTGAGCCCCGATCCCCAGACAGAGAAGTGTCGGGAGCGCGATCAAAGCCGCCACGCCGGATGTTATCTGGGACGACTTGCCGCGCGGCGAACTGAACTCACTGGCCACCACCCAGCACTGCCGGGCGGCATTCCAGATACGTCGATAGATGCGGTTCATTGAAGCTCCTTAACAACACAGGGAAAAATCGGCCCGCGCGGGTGCGCAGGTCAAAGAATGGGAATGGACTCAGCCGGCCGACGCGGCCACGGTCTGCACGTGCTCGCGGTAGCCGTCGCGGGTAAGGCGATAGCGCAGCTGCAGGGTGCTGCCGGCCTTGGGTTGGAACGGAAGTTCCAGCGCGGCATCCGGGTACAAGCTGTGGGAGACATCGTGGGCGGTGCAGGCGCCGGCACTGCTGCATTCGGCCACGCTGGTGATGCCAACGCGCAGCGTGCCGATGTTGTGCAGGGTGTTGCCCTGCAGGCGCAGCGCCACCTCGCCATCGGCGGGCAACACGTTCACCAGGGCACCCCAGACCAGGCTGACGCCCACGTTGGCCTGTGATCCGCCCTCGCCTTCGCGTTCGATCTCTTCCGGCCCGCGTACACCTTCGAAATAGATGCGATAGGCGGTTTCCTTTTCCACGCTCTGCAGAGGGATCAGGCGGATCAGGCGATTGCCACCTCCCGACAGCGCGAACTTGCCCGGAGTGATGGTGATGGCGGCCTCGTGTGGCTCCACCTCAACTTCGCGCTCGTTCTCACTGGCCGGGTTGTCGATGCGCCGCAGCGCGGCCTGCACGTATTGCGGCTGGGTGGACTGCGAATACACGCGGATCTGCGCGCTGCGCTTGCCTTCAATCGACGTGCGCATGGGATGGATGGTCAGGTTGGCCTGGGCCGGCAGTGCAACCAGCAGGACCAACGGCAGCAGAGAGAGAGCGATCTTTTTCATGGGAGGTTCCTTTGAGGAGATCAGGGGCGAACCGCGGGCACGCGCAGTTCGACCTTCAGTTCGCCGCTATAGACGCCCTGGCGTTTGCTGCTGGAAGGGAATTGCGGCGTGAGCAGGGTCAACGGCGTGGGCACGCAGTACACCGGCTGGTCGAGCTTGGGCAGCTTGACCAGGCGCAGTGCGGTGCTGTCGACGCCGTGCAGTTGCTCCTCCACACCGTTGCGCATGCGCCGCCTGTTGCCGGCGTAGTCGAGCAGCACGTCGAAGTCGACGCGCTCGCTCTCGTCACCGGTGGTATCCGGATGCCAGACCGAGAAGCCATCACCGCCGGATGGGTGTGGGCCGGCGTCGCGCACGGTGACGCCCAGGTACTCGCTGCTGGAGCCGACGCCGTCGTACAGGCACATATCGACGTCTTTACGTCCGCCGATCATCCTGGCGATCGGGTCGTAGCGCAGATCCAGATTGACGTGAGCGTTGCCGTACTCGAACGCCGGCAGGTAGATCGAGACCGCGTCGTAATCAGTAACCGTAAAATCGAAGTTGAAAATGTAAGTGGCGAGGTGTTCTGCAGTGGGACGGAGCACGCGAAGCTCGATCGTCCCCGACCAACGTCCCGCGGTGAGTTTCAGGAGTTCTGACGACGAAATGAATAGCCCTTTGCCCGTGCCCGCTGCGACGTTCCGGTCGCAGGTTGGGCCTATCGAGGACGAAATTCCATACGTCTCGAAGTTCCAGTAGTCCAGACTGCAATCCTGTATGGCGAATGCCCTGAACAAAGAAGCCGATGCATCGATATCGACTACCAACCCCGTACGTTGTTCCGTGAACTGGGTTGATACTGCAGTACGTTGACTTCCCAGCAGCGTGAGCAAGTCCACTACCGGGCAACGTCCCGTCGACGTATCCGTCGCCGATGCACACACCATGTACAGCTCGCCATAGCGCTTGCTCAGATCCGTGTCGTAGGCCAGCAGCGTGCGTGGCGCCCACAACTCGATATCAGCTGGAACCGAGGATCGATCCCAACTCATCACCACATCCTGTGCGAACGTCCCACGCGGCGGGTCCGTCTGCGGCGGCTGTTGCGCCCACACTCTCGGAACCACCACAGCCAACGCACTCACTACCATCCACACAAACACCACACGCCGTTTCATGGCGTTTCTCCTGTAGCAGCGGTCTGCGGTACAACCGCGATCAAGGACTGTTCCTGCAGCAGACGGGTCACCCGTGCCTGCTGGCGGATCTCCGCCGGCAGCTGCGCCACCGCAAGCGGCTCGCACTGCACTGCGCCCACCAGCAGCACCACGCTGCGGCGTTCGCGCACCTGCAACGGGCACTGCAGCAGGCGGTCGTCCTGCAGCAGGTAGAGGGTCTTTTCCCTGCGCGGAAAGTCGGCCACGAAGCCGCCGTTGGCGCTGGTGCCGGCGACCGGTGCGTTGAGAATGCGTGCGCCGCCCAGTGGCAGGCCGGCAACATCCCGCGCACTGCCGACGAAGGTGTAGGTCACCTCGATCGGCACCGGCATCCGAACCAGGCGGCCAGGCGACAGGAACAGTGGGCGCATGCCGGATACGCCGCTCACCCGCACCGAGGCGATGCCATCCACGGTGCTGGCATCCTGCAGGTCGGCACGGTGCGACTGGTAGGCCTGTAGCGGCATCAGCCGGCGCTCGCCAAGGTTCAGACGCTGGCGGCGCGAGCCCCCCACCTGCAGTTCGGCAGCCACGCCACGCAGGTCGAAATCGTCGGTGTCGTCCACCTGCACGGCCAGGCCAGCATCGGCGGTGGCTCCACCGCCCCAGTAGAGACCGCGCCGGCTCAGCGCAAAGCTGGAGGCATGGTTGGCGCTGTAGGAAAACTCGCTGCGGCCCGGCTGGCGATAGCCACCGATGGTGACGCCGGTCTGGCCCCAGGGGTTCTGCAGCTGGCCGCCCACGGTCGCGCTGTAGCGTTCAGTGTTGGTGGCGCGCAGTTCGGCATTGGCTTCGCGGTAGGTGGCATCCACCTCCTGCCGCAGGCTCTGCGCCACGCTGTAGGTCACGTCCGGGCGCTGGTGTTCGGGCTGGCGCGCATCCACGGCGTAGCGGCGCTGCGAGCTGCCGCGCTCGCCGTTCTGCAGGCGGCTCAGGGCGACGCTGAGGAACACGCCCCTGTCGCGGCTGGAGGGCGTGTTGGTGTTGCCGTCGTTGTGCTGCTGCCATACGCCGGCGCGGCTGGACACACTGAACTCGCCCCAGCGGTCGGTACGGCTGTAGCTGGCCTGCCAAGTGCGGCTGCGCTGGGCTTCGCGGCGCGGGCGCAACGGGTCCGGCGGCAGCCACGGCAGCAGGCCCTCAAGGGGATCTTCGTCAAAGCCAGGCAACGACTGTGCCGGGCGCCAGGTCTGGCGGCGCGTATAGCCCACGTAGGCACTGCCACCCGCCAACGGCAGCGACATCGAGCCACTGAGCGAGTCGCTGCAGCCCAGGCGGTCCCGGCTGTCATCCTGGAAGCGGCAGGCATTGCCGCGCATGCGCTGCTGGTACAGATTCCACGACGCGCGCCGGCGGTACGACAGTTGATGCTGCTGGCCGCTGCTGCCATCGCTGCCACGCAGCACGCTGAAGGCGCCGCGCAGATCCTGGGCCGCGAACTGGCGGCGCACGTCCAGCCGTAGTTCGCCGTAGCTGAAACCGGCGATGTCGGCCACGCCTGCGGTCAGCGCCAGGTCGCGCGCGAGTGGAAAGCGGACACCTGCCTGCAGCGCGCGCTCGCCGTCACCGCTGCGGCTGCGGCGCTCGTCGCGCTGCCCGCCCTGCACGAACCACTGCAGTCGCGTATCGGTCCAGTCACCGCCCTTGTCGAACGGCGCATCCTCGCTGCGCACCAGCACGCCGTCTTCGTAGATGCGCAGGGTGACGCTGTAGCTGCCCATCGGGAAACTGCGGGTATCCAGCTGGTTGACGCCGGCCTGCAGATGGAAAGTCTGCAGCAGCCGCTCGCCCTCGAAGGCATCCACGCGCGCATCGCGTGCCAGCAGCACGGTGAGCGGCGAGGCCTGCATCGCACCGTCGGCGTCCACATAGGCGTAGGTGGTGCCGGCACGCACACCACGGAAGCGGTCCAGCGGCAGCATGCCGAACGCAAAGGTGCCGCCCTGGGTGCTGGACAGGTTGCGCCGGTCCATCAGGCCGACCTGCAGGTAGTGCTCCTGGCCGAGGTCGTGGCGGTAGTACGCGCTGTCCAGCTGGAAGTCATCGCGGCTGCCACTGCGACGGTAGTGCTGGCGGTTGTAGTTCCACTCACCCGCCACATGGCCGCGCTTGAACAGGCCCAGCGTGCCCGCACCCTGCGCGCTCAGCGATTGATAGTCGCGCCCGCCGCTGATGTTGAAGGTCTGCCGGTGCAGCCAGGCGTTTTCCGCGTTGGCGGTGACGTTGTGGAAGCGATGCGCATCCGGTGTCTGCCCGGGAATCCACTGCTGGGCAATGAACAGGCGCAGCACGCCTTCGCCTTCGTCATACAGCGCGTGCACCGCCGCAGGATCTTCCGGCGGTGCCATGTAGCCGCAGCCGGCCGCAGCGCCGCCAAAGCGGCACGCCAGGTGGCTGTTGCGTGGCATCGGCTGCGACAGCGCCGGCAGCAAGGCGGCCTGCGCTTCCGCGGAAAGGCCCAGCGCCTGGGCCACGCGCTGCGGCTCCAGCAGCTGCACGTCATCCAGCGTCACCCGCACCGGCGACAGGCCAGCCGCTTGGCCGAACAGGCTGACGTCCAGCTGCTCGGTCTGGCCTTCCACCAGATCTTCAAAGCCAGCGGGGACGCTGCGGGCGTGGGCCAGCGCTGGCGCCAACGCCAGGGCGAGCGCCATCGCCAGCCGGGTCACGGCGGGTGCGGGAGAATTCATTCGGGGAAATCGCGTTGAAAGGCCGGCCCGTGCTGACGGGCCGGCGGGGGCTTCTTACGGGGTGCCGGTCTTCTGGGCCATCACGATGGCGACCATGCCGTTATACGTGCCAGCAGCGAGAGGGCCCGGGGTGGTCTGCGTGATCTTCAGATCCAGCGGCTTGGACACACCCGGAACTGCGCCATCAAAGAGATCGGCAGCCTTGAAGTCCTGGCTTGCCGTGGTCAGCTCTACGTCGTCCAGGCTCACGGTCATCGGCACCGGCGTGGCACCGACATTGCCCAGAGTCGGCACCAGCTCCAGCGCAGTTCGCAGGCTGACTTCAATATCCTTGTCTTCGTCATTGGTGAAGATGCGCGTGGGCAGCTTCCAGGGCTGCAACCCGCCGACGCGGCCGCCAGTACCCGTCATTTCGGGGTGGTAGTTGAGGGTGATCACATCCGGCAAAGCAGTGCCGTCTTCCTGCTGGAAGGCGAGTGTGGAATCGACATTGGCATAGACTGAGATACGGGTTTCGACTGCCTGTGCAGACAGTGAAGCGGTGGCCAGCGCTGCAGCGAGCGCGGCTTTCTTGATGATGCCGTTCATGGGGCGTGTCTCTCTCGGACAGGAAACGTGAAAGCTTCCCTCCCCTTTCAAGGGAGGGAAGCGCCGCCCGCGGAGGTGGATGCGGGCGACGGAGAGAATGTTAGGAATCCATTGCCCCACAAACCATTCAAGCATTCCTAAAACGCTGAACGTTGTTGAGAATTCTTGAAGCCGCTCAAGGTTTGGGAATTACTCAATATCTCTCATCCTGTTTTTGCAACATTTCTCATTGCTCTGCGCAAACATCATGAAACGCTCAATCCAGAATGGCTCAGGCCGCCTTGCGGCGGCCCGAGGATTCATGCGTTACGCAATCATCAGAAGAAGATCGCGTACAGGATCAGCAGCGGGATCGGAACGCCCAGCAGCCACAGCAGCAACATCTTCATATCCGTTCTCCTGAAACAGTAGGAATTACAGGTCGCGGCGACGGCCGCCCCAGGTGGCGCTGAGGCTGGCGAAGAACGCGCCGATCAGCAGGGTGATGAACAGCCACAGCGCGGCGTACGCCGTCGCCTTGCGTGCATCGTCGGCGGCCTGCTTGGCCGTGGTCTTGGCCTTCTCCAGCGCCGCGCGCATGCGTGTCTGCACGTCGGTCACGCGGGCCTGCGCTTCGGCTTCGCTCATGCCGGTTTCGCGGGCAATCAGCTGCGACAGGTACTGGGTATCGGCCGGGTCCAGGCCATCGCCCTGCAGGCTGTTGACGATGATGCGGTTCACTTCCGCACGCACCTCGCGGCGATCGCCACCAGGGCCACCCGCCATCGGGCGCGGCGGCGGCGTCATCCCGGTCGGGCGCGGACCCGCGTTCGGTGCGGCCGGCGGCGGCGGTGCGGCCGGATCGTTCATCGCACCCGGTGCAGGCGGCGTGCCCGGTACCGGCGGCGCGCCTGCCTCCGGTGCGCCCGGGGCCGGGCGAGCCGCGCTGCGGAACAGCGAATCGACCCAGTAGTTGAGGTCGCCTTCCTGCGCATTGCCTGCAGCGGCGGTGCCTGCTGCTGCCGTGACCATGCCCGCCGTCGACGCGGCTGCACCCGCCGTGGCACCGGCAACCTTGGCGCCTGCACCCAGCACGCCACCGATGGCCGAGGTCAGCAGGCCGGCGGTGAGCAGCGTGGCCACCGCCCACGACACGAAGCCATGCGCAGTGTCGCGGAAGTAGGTTTCATCGCCGTGGATCAACGTCCACTTGGTGCGCAGGCGACCGGCCAGATAGCCACCCAGGCCCGAGGCGGCCAGCGCGGTGAAGGTAAGCCAGGCGATGCTGGACCAGCCGAAGGTTTCCTTGCTGACACCTTCGAACGACCACGGCGACACCGACGACAGGCCGAGGCCGACGCCAAGGATCAGCAGGATGAGGGACAGTGCGGCGGCAGCGACGGCGCCCACAAAGATCGCGCCCCAGGACACCGCGCTTTCGCTGGCGGGCGGGACGACCGGTGCGGTGACGACGGTGGCAACGTCGGGGCCGAGCGGGCCACGCTCGGGTGGATCAAATCGGGTACTCATCGGGATGGACGCTCCATTTCAAGGGCTGCGGGTGCAGCTGGCGTCCTGAGGCTGCGCGAGCGCTTGTGAAGCTGGTGAGACCCTTGAATCACGCGGTCTTGGCGCGGTGGTGGTTCAACGCCCGTCGAGCCCGGTAGATCCACGCCATGCGTGGATGGTTTGCGCGGAAAGCGTGCCAACCAAGGTTGGCACCCACCAGAGCGTGGGCATCGGTAGATCCACGCCATGCGTGGATGGCTTGGGCCGAAAGCGTGCCAACCAAGGTTGGCACCCACCAAAGCTCGGGCATCGGTAGATCCACGCCATGCGTGGATGGTTTGCGCGGAAAGCGTGCCAACCAAGGTTGGCACCTACCAGAGCGTGGGCATCGGTAGATCCACGCCATGCATGGATGGCTTGGGCCGAAAGCGTGCCAACCAAGGTTGGCACCCACTAAAACGGGGGCATCGGTAGATCCACGCCATGCGTGGATGGTTTGGGCCGAAAGCGTGGCCACCAACCGTGGCCCCCACCACAACCCAAAAAAAAACCCCCCCCCGCC
>NZ_JAPTFX010000052.1:0-28871 GCF_030985895.1 Stenotrophomonas sp. Sm6012
TCGGCCGGGCGTGAACCCGGCCGGCGCGGCGCAGCGGTTACTTTTTGGCTTCGACGCCCGGCGTGGCGTCGCGCACCATGAACTCTTCGGTCACCTCGGGCAGGTGGGCCGCCAGCCAGTCGGCCATCGCCTCTTCCTGCACGAGGATTTCTTCGCAGATCCGGGCCGTTTCTGCATCGCCCACCGTCTTCGCTGCGGCGATCAGGGCCGTGTAGGAGGCGATCTCGAAATGCTCGAAGACGTAACCGGCCATCGCGCCTTTGACGATCTCGTCGGAGGCCGTCATGCCGCCGACGGCCTGACCGAAGGCTGCCATCTTGCCCATCACGTCCTTGAGGGTCGACGGCGAGCCGCCCAAGCGCTTGATGCACCCCTCCAGCAGTTCGCGTTGACCGATGGTTTCCTGAATGTGTTCCTCGATGCGCGCCTTCAGCACCGGGTAGTGCTCGATGCGGGACGCCTGCCCCTTGAGCATGGTCTCCGCCTGCTGCTCCATCGCGTGGGCGTCGCGGAGCCAGTCCAACAGGTTCTCTTTGAGCTCTGCCATGAATCTCCTCCTATCGTGTCGGGCGAAGCCTTACCGTATCGAGGCTGGGATGCGGATCAAGCGATCCCCGAGTGAAGGCTTGGCGAACGGCGGAGCGTCCGAGACCGCCGATGTGTGGGCCTGGCGATCGATGGTCTTCGTGGTGAACGGCGCGCATGCAACGCATTCGCAGGCCATTGACCGCTCCCGCCCCATGCTGAACGCTCCTCAGCGCCAGGCCATCCTCATGACCCGTTCCGCGCTTTTGCTCGTCTTGCTGGCCCCCTCTCTCGCCTTCGCTCAGCAGGGGGACGGAACCGACGTCCAAGCCAACGTCCACACGTTCAAACCGGCCAAGGCAGAGGCGACGCCTGAGCACGTTCAGGCCCTGAAGGTGCCCAGCGGCTTCCAGGTGCGTCCCCTTGCGCAAGGCCTTCAGAATCCCCGGATCATCGCCGTAGCGCCGGACGGGCGGATTTATATCTCACGTCGAGATCAAGGCGACGTGCTGTTGCTGGAGGATGCCAATGAAGACGGAGCCTTGGACGCCGAACCGAAGGTGGTCTTCTCACGTCCAGGAGCGCACGGGCTGGCCATCGCCAACGGGCAGCTGTATGTCGCCACGGCCAACGACGCGTGTATCGCGCCCCCATACGCCCGGACGGCACGTTGGGTCCAGAGGAACGGATCATCAACGACCTGCCCGATGGCGGTCAGCACCCCAACCGCACGCTGGCCTTTGGCCCTGATGAGATGCTCTACATCAGCGTGGGCTCGTCCTGTAACGCGTGCAACGAGACCAATCCCGAGCATGCGGCGCTGCTGAGGTCCTCGCCGGATGGCAAGAGCCGGTCCATCTTTGCCAGCGGCCTGCGGAACACCATCGGCTTTGCTTGGAACTCCAAAACGGGGGAGCTGTGGGGGATGGATCACGGCATCGACTACTTGGGCAACGATGAGCAGCCCGAGGAGCTCAACCGCATTCAGAAAGGAAAGAAGTATGGTTGGCCCCACATCTGGGGCAAGGACGGGGTGAATCCCCAGAGCACCCCGCCAGGGCAGATCAGCAAACAGCAATGGGCGGCGACAAGCGAGCCCATGGTGCTCGGCTACACCGCCCACGCGGCCCCCATGCAGATGCTGTTCTACACCGGCCAGCAGTTCCCGGCAGCTTACCGGGGGGACGCCTTCGTGACGATGCGCGGTTCCTGGAACCGCAAGCCTGCGTCGGGCTACGAGGTGGTGCGGGTTCGTTTCAACGCCGGCAAGCCGGTCGGGTTTGAGCCCTTCCTGACAGGCTTCCTGGTCGACAACGGCCAGGCGCATATCGCAAGGCCCGTCGGTCTGGCGATGACGAAGGGCGGTGCACTTTTGGTCGGCGACGATGCCAACGGCGTCATCTACAGAGTGACTTACGGCCCAGGCCAAGCGTCCGCCTCCCCCGCGACCGCAGTGCCTAGCGGGCCCTTGATGGCCCAAGTCAATCAAGGCTCGGGCGTGCCGTTGGCCAAGGATCGGATCGGCAAAGCCGCCACGTTCGAGTTCCGCTCCCCGTCGTTCTCCTCGGGCCAAGCATTGCCTCCCCGCTTCAGCGCGTATCACGACGATGCATCGCCCGCTCTTTCTTGGAGCCCGGTGCCTGGTGCCAAGTCCTATGCGCTGATCATGGAGGATCCGGATGCAGCCAACGTCAAACCCTTCGTTCACTGGGTCGCTTACAACATCCCAGCGACCACGCAATCGCTGCCGGAGGGCCTGCCGGTCGATCCGCGACTCCTGAAGCCGGAGGGAATGCTGCAGGGGGTGAACAGCCGGGGGTCTGTGGGGTATTTCGGCCCCAAACCGCCAGTGGGCGATCGACCCCACCATTACCACTTCCAGCTGTTGGCCTTGGACACCGTGCTTGATATGAAGGCCGGGGCAACGCGGGACGAGGTGCTGAAGGCCGCGAAGGGCCACATCCTAGGCGTGAGCGAGACCGTGGGCACCTACCAGCAGGTCGAGGCCCCGCTGAAATAAAAAAGGGACCCGAAGGTCCCGACCGGTGCCCAAGGCCCGGAAACTCAATGAACCTCCAGTTCCTGGCAAAGGGACTGGAGGGCCGCGGCGATCTCTTTTAGGCGAAACGGCTTTTCAAGGAAGGGCGTGCCTTTGAAGCGTTCGGGCAGCCGGTTGGCCCCAAGGCCGGTCGTAAACAGGAACGGCACCCCCAACTCGACCAAGCGATCGGCCACGGGGTAAGACTCGACCCCGTTCAAGTTGACGTCCAGCACCGCAACATCGAAGGCCGCCTCCTCGGCGCATACCAAGGCTGTGGGCAAATCTTCGGCCGTCTTGGAGACGTCGTAGCCGACTTGGGCAATGGCCTGCTCCAAGACCATCATGAGAGTGGGTTCGTCCTCTACAAGAAGAACCCTTACTGCTTTGCCGTCCAATCCCATGACTTTCTCCCTACAAGCGCTCTGAGTGGATGTGCCACGATTGGACAGTGTGGCCCGAGGGCTCGCCCGATTTGTTAAGAGGGCGCAAAAGGATGACGGCCGTCGCTCTTCTACACTGCGCACTCTGTCGCCCTTCGGTGGCCCTGCCGAGAGGATGACCCATGAACCAACCAGCGAAAGCGAAAACCGATTTGAGGGACGAGAGCCGGCAGTTTGCCCTGCTGGTGAACTCGGTCACCGACTACGCCCTATACATGCTCGACCCCAGCGGGGTGATCCAGACCTGGAACCCGGGTGGGCAACGAATCAAGGGCTACCAGGCTGCCGACGTGGTCGGCACCAACTTTTCCCGCTTCTACCTGCCCGAGGAGGCCCAAGCCGGCCTACCAGAGCGAAACCTGCGGACCGCGGCCTTAGAAGGGCGCTACGTCGCCGAGGGCTGGCGATTGCGGCAGGACGGGACCCGCTTTCGTGCCAGCGTCGTGATCGATCCCATCTGGGAAGACGGGGAACTGGTGGGGTTTGCCAAAATCACCCGCGACATCACCCAGCGCCACGAAGCGCAGGAGCAGCTGCTCCAAGCCCAGCGCGATCTCCTGCAGGCGCAGAAGATGGAGGCCATCGGCAAGTTCACGCTCGGCTTGGCCCACGATTTCAACAACCTGTTGACCATCGTGGCCAACTGTTTAGACCTCATCAGCCTGCGGGTGAAAAACGGAGGCGTGGCCAAGCTCATCGATACCGCGCAGCGGGCCGCCGAGCGCGGGGCCCTTCTGACTCGGCAGTTGCTGACCTTCGGCAAGGGACAAACCTTGGTGCCAGAGGCAGTCGACTTGGCCGCCTTGATGGCCGAATGCGAAGCGATGCTGCGCCGCTCCGCCGGCGACGCGATCGCATTGACCGTCGAAGTTTCCCGGGGCCTTCCGACCCTGTCGCTGGACAAGGCACAGCTGGAGGCCGCAATCCTTAACCTGGTGTGCAACAGCCGCGACGCCATGCCGAAGGGCGGAACGATCCTCATCACGGCGTCTGCGCGGCAAACCCGTGATCCTACGTTGCCCAACACCAGTGAAAGACCTTACATCTGCCTGAGCATCCGAGACGACGGTTCAGGGATTGAGGCAGACCAGCAGGCCAGGGTATTTGAACCGTTTTTCACCACCAAACCCATTGGAAGGGGCAGCGGGCTGGGCTTGAGCCAAGTGTTTGGCTTCACGGCCCAGTCCGGCGGGTTCACCGAGCTCCAGAGCGAGCTTGGGAAGGGAACCCGCGTTAGCCTTTGCTTCCCCGCACCAGAGCATTGAGATGCCGATCCACGTGTTGTTTGTTGAAGACGAAGACGATCTCCGCAGCGTCGTCGTCGAGGCCCTGACCTCTCAGGGCTTCCAAGTCACTCCCGCCAGCAACGGGGACGAGGCCCTCGTCCTCCTGCGCAGCAGCGCCAAGTTCGCGGTGGTAGTGACCGACTTCAACATGCCGGACAGCGCCGACGGGCTGGAGGTCGCGGCGGAAGCCGCGGTTGCTCAACCCCAGGCCCGCGTCATGCTCGCGTCTGGCCTTCAACGCTCGCAGCTGCCCCCGCTGCCCGAGAACGTTCGATTTCTCCCGAAGCCTTACCGCTTCCGACAGCTTGTTACGGCGATCCACGAAGACTTGGGCTGCACGTAGGGGGCGGATTCCTTGCGCGGCCAGGCGGTCGCCACTGGTTCATCGTCCTACCAGTGCGCGTCTGCTCACTAGGAACAGCAGCCGGTCGATCGCCGTTGCGTTCAACGCTTCTCCATCCCCGCGCACCTTGAAACCAGCCCAGTCGCCCACCGCGACCTCGCTCAACTCTTTGACTTCCACAGGCAACCAGCGCATAGGCCAGTAAGGCAAGCGGCGATCCTTGATCGTCCCTCTTTGCAGTTCGATCAGATCGTGATGACTCGAGGCTCCGAGCACCCTTGAGAACGCCACGTCCAACCCGTCCGGGGGGCCTTCCATGTATTGGAGGAAGCGCGTGCCGTCGAACAAGAGCACCCCACTGACACCTGCGTCCCGGTTAAATCGAGTTGCGTCGTCGACCAGCTCCTGGAGCTTGCCGCTCCGGAGGCCAAGCAGATCGCCGCGCAACGCGTCGGATGCCTCGCTGACATACACCACGGCCCTGATGGGCATTGGGCGCTCCTTCTCAACTGGTCTGGCCATCCCCCCTTCCACGAACTCTAGTCCCGCCCACGCATTTAGGCAATCTCGTTGGGAGATAGTGCCTACAGGCGGCTGTTAACTTGATCCCGAGTTCCAATCGAGTAACCTTTGATTATGGCCCTTTACAACATCGCGGAACGTTTAAGCACGGCTAAAGAACTAATCAGCAGGGGCGATGACGCGTCATTCATCTACGCCGCGCTGGAACTACGATTCTGCTTGGAATCTGTGGCTTATCAGAACTTGGCTGCATACGGTGAAGACGTTTCCACCGAGCTTGCTCGCGAATGGCGACCGGACCAGATCATCAAAATGCTGGCCACGTTCGACCCCAACTCTGATCAAACAGCCAGCTTTTCCATCTCGGTCACGCCGCTGCCCGAAGACCTCGATTTCGCCTCAACTGACTTGAAGGCCGCTTTCAAGGACAAGGATTTTTTGCCGATAGGCGAGGCCAAACGCATTCCTTGGGGCAAGTTTCGCAGTTACTACAACTCGTTGGGGAGCTTTCTCCATTTGCGCAAAGATCTGACGAACGCACGGCCGAAGATCGAAAGGCTCCGTGTTCTCATCGGTGAGCTGGAAGAGGTTGCGAGCTCGACGCTGATCGCTGCCGGCAAGGATCTCGCGACGGGCAAATGCGTCGACTGCGGCCATGTGCTGATTCTCGGCCCGGCAGAGCAAGCGGGGGACAAGCCCGTTTTCTGCCCGAATACCAAGTGCAACTCGAGCTATTTGGCCATCAAGGGGGACCCGGAGCGACGGGTGCAGAAGGTCGAAGCCCTGGGGCTGCGCTGCGAATGCGGGGCCATCGTTCCTATCTTGCCAGAGAGGCTCCTCAAGCCTGCGGTTTGCCCGGAATGTGGGTTGACCGTTTGCGCAGTCATTGCTGCAAAGGCAAGAGTGCTAGGGGTGCCGCCCACTCGCGAGGGAGATCTGAGCGGCTAGTTGCACCTTAACTTCGCCACTTCGTCCACGCCCAGCAGTGGAGACGGCAACACGGCTTTGCACACGTCCGACACCTCAACGGCCATCCCCGGCTCGGGGTGTTCCAGGTAGAGCGCTCCGTCGTAGCCCACCATTGCTTGTTCGTTCGGCGTAGATGCCAGGGTGCCCGGCGCGATGCTGGCCCCTGTCAGAGTGAAGGCCCGGGCGTTCTGCGTCAGCACGGGGAAGGTCACCCGCACACCGCCTTGGCGGGGGGCCACCGATTGCTTTTCGGTCTCCCCGATCTCCACGCCCACCGGCAGCTCCTTGTCCTTGAGGCTGACGGTGGTGGGCAGCAAGGAGGGAACGTCGGTGACCAGCACGCGGCCTTGCTTGTTGGTCTGGCCGACCGGTGCGCCGTTGACCCGCACCGGCACGCCCGCTTGGCCCGGCACATCCACCACGGCGAAGCTGGCGTAGGCGGGTCGCCCGAAGGCCACGCCGCGGTGGTCCAGGAACACGGCGCCGGAGAAGTTGGCCGCCACCTGGGTTTGCCCGTCGTAGCGGTCCAGCATGATCCGGGCGTCGCCGTAACGCGTCATGGCATCCGCCGTGGCCTGGGTGCTGCCCTGATCGCCCTCGGTGTGCTCTGCAGCCACGCGAAGGCCGCCCTCGGTGCGGTAGGTCGCTCGGGTGGTCAGGGCATCCTGGCCTGGGGCCTGGCGGGCCCGCACACCCACGCTGGCCTTGCTGCCGAAGCGATACGTGTAGGTCGCCGATACCTGGAGATCGCCGCCGTTGAGGTCCTTCAGCACGTTGGCGGACACCTGGCCTGCAGTGCCCAGGTTCGCGCTCACGCCCAAGGAAGCGAAGGCCAGGCTGGAGCGCCCCGTGTCGATGGCGCTGTAGATGCCACGCAAAGTGAAGCGGCGATCCGGGCGGTAGGAAACGCTGGCTTGGGTGCGCGAAGCGATGGGCAGCGCCGTCTCGATCTGCAGTCGCCAGAAACCGTCGTTTTCTTCGTGTTCCAGCCGCAGGCCAAAGGTGGGCCCTCGGTAGTCGTAGGCAGCAGCCCAACGCGTCCCGCCGTCGCTTGAGCGCCCCACCTCCCCGTCGAGCACGCCCCAGGTGCCCGGGGCCCAGGTGGAACCCACGGTGACGTTGCCCTTGCCGTTCTCGTCCACCTGACCACCGGCTCGGATGGTCCAGCGGTCGTTGACGCCCTTGGCCCAGGAAGCGCTGACGCCGGCCGTGCCGTAGCGGTTTTCGTCTTCGCGGACCTGGCCAGCGGCGATTTCCCACGCGGAGAGGCCCCGACGCAGCAGGGTCGGGGCGACGTAGAGCCGTGCAGTGGAAACGGCGGTTTCCCGGCCGTAGGCGTCACGCACCACCACAGCCGTTTGGCTGGCCCCCAAGGCCACGTTTCGCCCGTCCACGGTGAAGGGGCCGGCGTTGACGTCCTGGCGCGTGATTTCGGCCTGGTTGGACAGGACCTTGACCTGCCCCGGATCCAACGCGATGCCCCCCAAGGTCGGGACGGGCCACGTCGGCGTGAGCGGATCCAGTGCTGCCGGGTCCTTCGCGAGTCGAATGCCGCCCAGCGCCACGGGGCCGATGCGGGGCGTGGCGTAGACATCGCCGGCTTGCCAAGTCCGTTGGCGCGGCAGGTCGTCTTTCTGCCAAGCGGTCATGCCGCGGCGCATGCCAAACCCGTTGGGGGATTGGTTGAGCTGCCCGGTGGTGGAGACCACGCCCCAACGCCCTCCGGTGCGCGCGTCCAGTGCCAAGGACGTGGCTTGTTGGCCGCCTGCGATCTGGGTGGCGAGGTTGTAGTTGACCAACACGCCCCCGATGGCCGGCGAGACCTGGGAAACCGGGGTGCCTCGTCGGGTGAGCTGCTGGGCTGGCTTGCGGTCGGCGGGGATGGTGAGTTGGACCGTGGCGTTCTGGGGGTTGTAAGCCACCGTGACGCCCAAGGCTTGGTCAGTCAGGTCCTGCCCCTCTTCGCCCGGGCGAAGGGTCACGCCGAGCTGCTGCCACGTCGTGGCTTCCGCGACCCAAGCCCCGTTCTGCTGCCAGAGCAACACGGGGTCTTTGGCGGGCTGGCCGTTGGCCAGGATAGCCGCTGCAAGCACGGGTTCCACCCCGTCTGGGATGGCCGCGTGCGCGGTGCCGATGGACAGGGCCAGCGCGAGGCCCAGGACGCTTCCCCGCCGCATGCGTTGCCCTTAGTCTGCGGGGACGGTAGCGGGGGACCCGTTGGCCGTGATTGAGAGCGTGGACGCTTTCAAGCCGGGCTTGAGCTCAACCAGCTTGCTCTGACCAGGGAGCACCCACCCCAGCGCCCCTTCGCGCCATGCCGGCATGCCTTGAGGACCGACGGCGGTCAGGCGCGCGGCGGTCGAACCGGTGTTGGTCAGCAGAAGGCCGTCGGCGGTGAAGCGGGCCGTGAGCACCGGAGGACCGGCCTTGGCGTCTTCAAACCCCACCGGCAGGTTCTGGTGGATCAACAACTGCACCTGGCCCGCCGTGGACGGCTGGGGCAACTGGCGCAGCAGCACGCGGTAGTAGCCGGGCGTGCCGACGCCCTGGGTGCGGACCAACCGCACGGCCCGGCGGGACCCAGGTGGGATTTCGACAATGGACGGTGCCGCGATCACCGCCTTGGCGGGGCCGGTCACGTCCTGCCCGCTGGGATCTTGGGACCAGTCCAGCACCGTCACCTGAAAGCGCTCGGGGGTTTCCCCATGGTTTTCCAAGGTCAACGCCCCTGCCTTTTCTCCAGCCGGGGCCACGATGCTTGTGGGAAACAACGACACGTTGCCCGCCCACGCAGGAGCGGCGCACAGCATAAACAATGGAACCACCAACAAACGCTTCAACATCATTCCTCCAAATCGATCACCTCCTTTGATCCAACCAAAACATTTAAAGTTGTCAACCCACCCTCAAAAGAAAACCCCCGGAGATATCCGGGGGTTTGGTAGAAACCCTTTAAGGGTCAGTAAGTCAGGGTCACGGCGATGGTATCGGAGAAGGTCCCGCCGGGCACCTTGTTCAAATCATAGAAGGCATAACCGATGCCAATCATCTGCTGCTCACCGGTTCCCACGCCCTCCCAAGCGTCGGCCCCACTGCCCCACACTTGACTGGCACCAGGATCTTTGAAGAGGCCGTAGGCGACGAAGTTTCCGGCCCCATCGGACACGGCGCGGTGATTGGGACGAGCAATCGCGGCGCCGTAGTTCAACCCATCGCCAGGCACGATGCTGAAGGCGGTGCCTTGGTTGCAGCGAACCATCAACGCACCATTGGAATAGCCCTGCGTGCCGGACGCCAAGCCGTTGTATTCACCGCCGCCCAGCTGGGTCACGAGCAGGCTGCACTCGTTGTTCACGGTCGCAGAAATCATCAGGTCTTCGGTGACGTCAGCGGCGGACGCCGAAGTGGCAGAAAACGCGGCCATCAAGGCCAGAGAAAAAGAAAGGGTCTTGCGCATGAAAAATCCTCCTCGGATATTGGGGAAAAGGGATATGGCCCGGCTTGGGCTTACTTCACCAATACTCGATAAATCTATTTCCGCAAGAGGATCTGACAACACGATTTTGCAGATGCCAACCCAAGCGCTTGCACCGAAGACACGAGTAAGCTAAAAAGCAATCGCCGGTCGCAGAAGCGTCGGTGTTGTGCCCGCATAGCCAATAGGCTCCGGGTGCCCGAGGTCCACCCAATGGGGGCGCGGGAATCTTTTTTTGATTCCGGAGCCATCCATGACGACCAAGCGCCGCAAATCCCTCCGCACGTCTGCCTTCCATGCCCAGTTCGGCCGCTGCTACTACTGCGGCCTGCCGATGTGGCTCGCGGCTCCTTCAGAGCTTGGGCTGAAGCCCAGCAAGGCCCGAGCCTTTCAATGCACCGCCGAGCACCTGGTCGCCCAGCAGGACGGGGGCCGAGACGTATCCGGGAACGTGGTGGCCGCACACGCCCGGTGCAACCAGTGCAGGCACAAGCGAAGCGGGCCAGCTCCTTCCCCTGAAACGTTCCGGGCGCTGGTTCAGAAGCGGCTGGCAGTGGGAAGATGGTGGTCCAGACTGCCGCCAGGGATTGCGCGTGCTCCTGTATGACCTCATCAAGCTATACGAACCTTCGTTTGATCCGGCTCGCACCAAGGTTCACTTGGCCCGAAACAACAAGATCGACGATCCGATCGACGTCTGGCTGGACGGCCGGTTTGACGATTGGCAATGCTGGCAGCGGCAGCGAAACTTTGACCGGGACCTGGTCTTGTCCCTCGTCCAGATCCCCCACACCTACCGCTGGATGTTCGCCGGCCTCTTCCGATCCGTGGGAAGCAGGCCCGATGTGGATGCCAACGGAACGCCCCACGTTGACTACACCCTGGAACGCATCGACAGCACACTGGCGTTAGAAGGACGCCTCTTCGTGACGGGGAAATACGTCAGCCGCACTTCCTACCTCAGAGGCGAGACCCTCTCGGGGGACATGGTGGTGCACGAACTTCTGGCAGAAAAGCTGGGAGACGGAGAGTTCCCTGGGTTCGGTCACGTGGACATCGACAAAGGCACCCTGGACCGCATCGTTGCCAGCGGCAACAACTCTTGGCGTGCAGCTCTTTCCAGTGTCAAAGGCATCTACCTTTTAACGGACAGCAAGACCGGCCTGCTCTACGTCGGAAAAGCGGACGGCGACGCCGGCATCTGGGGTCGCTGGTGCCAGTATTCGAGCACCGGGCACGGCTGGAACAAGGCCTTGGTCCAAGAGTTCGGCATCAAGGCCACCGAGCGCCAGCGCGATCTGCGCTTCTCGATCCTCGAAGTCATGGACCGGCGGTCCCAAGAGAGCCAGATCGACAAGAGGGAGTCGCATTGGAAGCGAATCTTGATGTCCCGCAACGGCTACAACCGCAACTAACAATGTTCAGCTGAGCCGCAGCGAACCGTCATGTTGTGATCGTAAGCGGCATGCCCGAGGCACGCCGTTTTGGGCACAGGACGCTCTTTCAGACAGGCAGGCGCTCGGCGATCCAATCCATCCATCCGGATTGTGCAGCCGTCGCATTGGCACTCAAGGCTCCACGCCCGGGGGCTGCCCCACGGCCGCGGCTCGCACCTCTTGAAGGCGCAGGGACAGCTTGCTGGCAGAGACCTTCCCTCCGCGACTGCCGCGCGCCTCGCGGACAATCGCCAGGGCCATGACCACGGCTTGGAGGAGATCCGATTTCGTCCGCCCCTGCTCGCTCCACTCGCCCGGAAGGGCGGCCAATGCAGCGACCGCGTCCTTCCCTGACAAGTATTGGACGCACGTCAAGGCGGACCAGTGAAGCCCAAACTCAGTGCGCAATCGCGTTCCCGCCTCCTCTTGCAAGAGCGTTCCGTCGGCCATGTCGAGCAACACGTGTGCAGCGGCCAACGCCTTGGCACGGGCATTCGCAGGGCCTTTGTCCACGGGATTAAGCAGCCGGCTTCGGCTTGGCCTTCTTGGCAGGTTTCCGAATCGGCTTTGCCTTCTTGGCGACCTTGCCCACCTTCGCAGCTCCCTTAGCCGCGGCCTTCTTCACCTTGCCAGCGGCGGGCGGGAACTTGGCCCCAGGGTTCGCCTGCGCCCACGCCTTGCCTTCGGCCGACTTGGCCCATGCCGTGAACGCCTTGGGTGCCAGTCCTCGGCCTGCCCAGGTCTCTCCCGTCGGAAGTCGATACTTGGGAGCGACTTTGCCGAGCTTTCGACCCTTCAGCGGCCCAGCAGAAGGTTTCGGGGAACGCGCCGGCGTGACGTCGATGGCCTCGCCAATGAGCTTGGCAACCTGACGACGCTGGGCGGGACTGAGAACCTTCGCATACTTCTGAAGCACCGCGATGGCCTTGGGCACTTCACCGTCGCGTTTCTCCACCAACCGCTTTTGGGCTTCGAGTTGTTTGATTTCCGCGTTGATCGACTGAAGGGTGGTGAAGGCCATTGGCATACTCGGTTAGATAAGGACGCCTTGGTTATATCCGATAAAGCGCCCAGGAGACAGACATCCCTCCTTCCGCGGCCCCCAGCAATGGCTCGTTCGCACGCCTCGACGGAGCGCTCTCTATGGGGACGGTTGACCCAACAGCTTGCTCTTTTGCGAGTCGAACTCGGCCTGCGTCAGGATGCCCTGCTCCTTGAGCTTCAGAAGCTTGGCCAACTCATCGGCAACCGAAAGGGCTGGTGCCACGGGAGTGGGCACCGCCGCGGGCTCCTCGGCGACGCTAGCGGCCTGCGTGGCCGTGGGTCGGTATTCCCGGTCGACGGTGAGCGACATTGCAGCGTCGTTGCGCGTGACATCGAGCTGGTAGGTCGGTGCCTTGGCTGCCTTTGCTAAGCCGTCTAGGAACTCAACATCCGTCTTGAACTTCTTTCCGGCCACGGAGATGATGACGTCTCCCGCCTTGAGGCCCGCTCGGTCAGCAGCTGCACCAGGCGTCACCTCAGCCACCTCGTAGACAGCAGCTCTGCCGCGCGGAGCGACTTTCCCTAGAACTCCGAGCACGGCGTGGTTGGGGAAGGTCGTCCCTGCGGGGAACGCACCTCCCGCACTGATCAGGAAGTTCATGATGCTATTGTGGAAGTCCGCCCCTGAAAAGGGAGCGCGCTGCATTTGGCCGAAGGCCATCTGAGTTTCCATCCAGCCCGACACCTGCACACGCGAGATTCCGGACAGCTCACTCACGTTGAAGCGGAAGAAGCGCCGAGGCGGCGTGGAGTAACTGTTCCCGAGTAGCATCTGACCCATGATGGACTGGCCCGTGCTCAACGGCGACTCGCAAACGAGTTCTGTATCGCTGCTGCTCACGACTGTCCACTGCACATCCATGCATTTGCTGGACAAGCGGGACACCGCCACCGATGCCTTGCCTGAGAACACGGCCTCGGGTGTGCCACTGGGAGTCACGGCGAACAGCTGAGAGCCAGTCGCGGTGAACGGCAGGACGATGAAACCGAGAAGAAACACAAACGTTCGAATCGCCATGTGCGCTCCCCCTAGAGCATCTGACGTTGGACCTCCTGCCAATGCTATTACATTAAGCACCTGGCAGCTATCTGCTGCAGGACAGATTGACGCAGGGTCGCCAGCGATCTGCACTGCGGACGCGAGAGGCCAAGGACTGCAACACGTGAACTCGCGCTTGAAGCGCCTGCATATAAAGGGAAATGGCGTCCGATCTAGAAACACTGGCTAGCCATTGGTCCGACACACCTCGCTAAGCAGCCCGGCTCATCAAATGATGGGCCGGGCATGTGCATCACTTCTTAAGCATGTCTCTCATCGCGCTCTTAAAGCGGGCACCTATCTCTTCGCCAGTTGGTGACGCATCCGGGTCGTCCGTAAAGATAGCGACCATAGCGGCAAGGTAAGCTTCGCCCAGCGCCGACGTCAGCGCGACGGCCGTGGTTCCAGAGATGGCCGCTCCCGCGGCGGTCCCTATGCCCGGAGCGAACTTAAGCAGGTTGCTCACCAAGGTGCGGCCGAGAAAGCTAGCACCGGCCACGCCCACCGCAGAGCTGACAAGCGATGTGAGCATCGAGTTAGTGAGATTGACGCCGAAGATCGATGTGATCTTGGCGATCATGCCGATTTGCACGGGGGCAATGATCATCGCGTCCGAGAAAGGAATCGGGCTCACCCCCGCGGCGCCAGACGCCGTGGCTGCGGCCATAATAATCTTCCGAGCCTCAGACTTTTTTGTGTTCAGATCCGCCTTTTGAGCAGACGCGAAAGCGCGCTTTGCACCTTCGGGAATCGCACCAATGGTGACCTCAACCAGGGTCGAAAGGCCCTTGGGCTGCAATACAACGTCGTCATCAAGCTCTTCTTTGATTGCGCGCACCTGGACCACATTCCTGCACTCTGGCAGAAGGCCCTCCACTTCCTTCTTGAAGCCTTGGTCGGAGCGATGCTTCGTGATCACGCCGATGACAGGAACAACTTTGGAAAGAGCAGCATGCAGTTCCACTTCCGCGGGTTCCACGCGGCGGCCGTCCTCCATCACACAAATCCAAGCAACATGGATGTGCTTCGTGGGGTCAACCTCGTTTTTACGAGCTTGGATGAAATCCGTGAGCGCACCAATGGTGCTCTTATAGTCAGCCATCTCCAAGCCACGGGTATCGAAGATCGATACCGGCATCCCTTCCTTGGTGATCTCCTTGGTCTCCTTTGTAACAGGCCGTCCCTGCCCGGTTTCAGCCAAATCTTCATGGAAGATGGCGTTGACCAGCGTGCTCTTCCCGACTCCAGACCGACCGGCGATCAGGATGTTGACATGCCCCATCTGCTTGGCCGCGTCTGCGACCGCGTCTGCGATTGTTGAAGCAAAGTTTCCGTCCATATTCCCCTGTATCCTTTTTCTTACCCAGTCAACCAACAATAACCCGCAGCTAAGCCACCGCGTGTCGCTCTATTTGTAAGGCCCGAGGAACCGCTCACCGTTGAAGTGCATCAGGTGCGTGGGGGCATCAGCGGCCCAAGCCTCGGTTTCCCAAGCAATATCGGCCAGATACTTGCGCATCGTGGCGCGGTCAGGGAACGCCGACACATAGACCAGGCCAGCTTTGCTGTCCTTGAAGAGTTTCTCAAGCTCTTGGTGCCGCTTTCCATCTACCGGTCCATGTGAGGTGACCGCTTCGCAGAGCAGCAGCCATTCCCGCTTGCGGTCATACAACACCACGTCAGGCATCTTCCCGTGACTGTCCACCGTCACACCCAGCTGCGAGAGTGCCTTTTTATCGAAGACACCAACCTTCTGCCCGGTGTCGCCAGCGTAGATGAGTTCAGAGCCTGGGGCGAAATGCGGGGCGAACACCTCGATGATCTGCTTGATGAGCTGGCTATGCTCACCTGGGCTCAAGATCACTTCACCGCCGCCCGGGATCACGACTGGCACCTGCTTCAACTCTCTGGCTCGCGCGTATTGATCAGCAAGTGACTGCCTGCTCTCCCGGAACACAGCAAGAGACGCTTCCCACTCCGCCGTGTTGTAGGTTTTGATGAGCGCCAGCATCTCGGGGGTGAGCTGATAGACCGCCTTGGGGCTGTTGACCGGTCGTTCCGGATTGTCCGGGTTGTAAAGCGCGATGCCGCCATCCACGAACTGGTGCATCGTCTGCCGCCGGAACGTTTCCCGGGTGTTGGGCGCATACAACTTGCCATACTGCTCGCGCACCCAATCCATGATCGGCGTGATGCCAATCAACGGCGCGGAAGCTCTCGCCCATTTCTTATCCGGCGTCAGATCGGCAAGCGCCAGCAGCGAGAGCGCCGAGCGCTCGTTCAACTGCGCACGGGGCATCCCCACTGCGGCCAAGATTGCCTCGGCGGCATCAATCCTTTTCTGCGTCATGCCAGCACTTGCTCCATTTCCTTGTCGATAGATTTCTGACCGAGGTCGGCGGCCTTCTTGGCCCAACGCCCCATCTTTTCCAGGGTTTCACGCGTGGGGTAAGGCATGTTCCGCAGGTCAGTTGCATTGACCTGCGTGTGCCCAGAGAACCGCCGCAGGTGGTCATCCAAGGCGGTGCTATTGAGGTAAACAAATAGGCCCCAAGCCACATCTTCTTCAAGACCCTGTTTGTTGAAGTGGAAAACATTCGAGTGGTTTTCGAATGCTAGACGCTCCTGCCCCTTGAGGTCCTGCGGCTGCACGAGGTAGGCGACCACGCGGCGCTTTTCTTCCTTTGACGAGAACCGCCGCACGACAACGTAGTAGCCGGTCGGCCATATCGAGCGTTCGGTGCGCGCGTCTCGAACCAGTGCGTTCGCTTTTTTGGCCCCCTCAATGGGCCAGGTCGTCTTGGTCCCATCGATGTGGAAGGCGTAAATCAACGGCACCGTGCCCTCTTCCGGCATTGCACGCAGATGCTCGCGCGTCCGGAAGTCCACGATGGGGCCGGTCGAGACCGATACCCCCACGTCTGCAAGCGATGCGCCCACGAGAGGGGAGGCTTCAATGAGATCAGCCTCGTCTGTCGGGACGTGGATAAAGCTTTCCTTGTCTTGAGGCTTCACGATGGCCGAAAACGGAAACTCTTGTGTGCGCAGATCAGAGAACGAATCGTCGGTTGACGATGTGATGGTCACGTTCCCCTGTTCCCCCCCGCGCTCCAGCAAAAGAATGACGTTCTCTTGCAATACTTCGTCGTCGCGAAATGCCTTCGTTCGGCTGTCGAACAGGTGAATGTGCTTGAGAGAGGCTCGATCCAGGATGAAGCGCCGGAAGGGCTTGTAATAGGGCCCGTTGGCGAAGCTGCGGGGGATAATCGCGACCAGCTGCCCGCCATTGGCCATCTGCGCCAGCGCAGCCCCAACAAACGCCGAGTAGAGGTTCACGGTCTCCAGTCCGATGCGCCTCGCTTGGACGCGCGCATTCGAGCTGGCGGCAATCTTTTTGTAGGGAGGGTTCATCACGCAAAGCGTGAAAGGTGCCCTGCTATTCTCCAAGTCATCGGCTGCGGCGGCCAAGTAATCGCCCTCTCGGACCGTCACCCTCACCCCGTCTGATTCATACCCCACCAGCGTCGCTTCGAGGTGTTCCCGCAGCCGGCCATCCAGCTCGTGGGCCTCAACCGACATCGAGCCGCTGCCGAGCTTCCCGCTCTTCCAAGAATCCAGCACCGCACAGCTGAGGGCCCCCAAACCCGCTCCAGGATCCAGCAGCACGTGCGGCCCCGCTTTGGGCTCCAGCAGACCAGCCATGAAAGCGGCCACGTCGGCGTTGGTCATGAACTGCCCCATGGCACTCTTGTGAAGTCGGGGGGTGAGGCCGGCGACTTCCCGGCGTTGCAGTTCGGCTCTTTGGAGCATGGGTGTTCACATTAGGACCATTGGGGGCCATTTTATCGCACCCGAGCGTCTCAAGGGCTGATACAAACCCCTCGGTATGCAACCACTTGGAACAGCTCCGCATCGCAGGCTTGAGCCCGGGGAGCGCCGCCGAACCCCAAGGGTCTAAGCCATTTCCAAGCCAGAACGAAGCAGTCCAAAGCCCATACGATTGGCAGGTCAAGCACCCTGTTGAAGCAGCCGTTAAGGGCACTCAGGGTGAAGGGCTGGCTTGGCGAAGCTGTCGCAACATGGAACGAGGCCAACCTTCCTACAGTAACGATAGACGGCCGAACTGCTCACCCCAAGCTCCCGCGCCAACTGAGCCCGGCTGACCTCCTTTAAGCGAGCCCGAACCTGGTCCAGGCCCAGCCCCTGCAAGCTGCGCTGCTCCGGCCCTTTCAGGACACGCCCCAAGCGAAGGGCTCGGCGGTCCAGGCCGATGGTGGCCGGCGACAAGCCCAAGCGCTGGGCCACCTCGGCCGAGGTCAGCCCGGCTCGGACCAGCCGCTGCACCTGCTGGCGACGCTCAGCGAGCTCGCGGGCTTGGCGGTCCCGGAACGCCTGCCGTCCGGAACCCGCCAGGCGGTGCCGCCGGACAAAGCGGTTCACGGCTTG
Source organism: Stenotrophomonas sp. Sm6012 (assembly GCF_030985895.1). Classification (NCBI taxonomy): domain Bacteria; kingdom Pseudomonadati; phylum Pseudomonadota; class Gammaproteobacteria; order Lysobacterales; family Lysobacteraceae; genus Stenotrophomonas; species Stenotrophomonas sp. Sm6012. The sequence goes on from NZ_JAPTFX010000052.1 coordinate 17,567, forward strand.
GTGGGTGACGCCCAGGCGTTGGGCCAAGGCGCGCTGAGTCACCCTTTCGTCCAGCAAGGATTGAACCTGGGCCGGGGATCGGCCGCCGAGGAAGCCTTTGCGTGGACTCATCGATCCATCGCCGCCAAGTCGCCCTGAATCTCGGAGGGTGACACACCAAGCGCCTGGGCGATGGCCCCAAGCGTCAGGCCTGCGGTCATGCCGGCGCCAATCGCATACCGCCGCTGACGTTCATAGGCTTGGCGACGAGCCTCCGGGTCGATGGGCATGGCATCGGACGGGTCTACCCGTCGGGCGTGCTCGATTTGATCCCGCTCACCACACGTTTGGCGGTGCGCGGCTAGGGCGTCGTCCACGTCCTTGCTGAAAGGCGTGTTGCGTTGGGCTGCGTCGTAGAGGGCCTGGATGTCCGGAGACATGGGGAGCAGCTCGAAGCTGCCCGGGCCGGAGAGAGGGCCTGGCTCAAAAAGGGTGGAAAGCTCGCGTGTCATCGGCCCACCCAGTAGCCCAGTCCCGCGCTAAGCAAGGTGGCCGCGTATAGAGCGGCGTCCTCAGCGCTGGAAATGTTGAGGGCCATTACCACCGCCCCGAATGCGAGCGTGAGGACGCAACCCGCGAAGATCCCCCCAAAAATCGCGAAATCCACGTAGCGCGATGCGTCGCGCTTCCCGGCGCAGAATAGGGCCAGCGATTGCTTTACGGTCGGGTAAGTCAACGCGATCATAAAAGAGAGAAACGCCGCCGAGCAGAGAAACACAGCAAGGACCAGCATGGAAAGGACCAGCATCGTCAACGCACTCATCCGCGCGACCTCCCCTTGCCCCAGAAAAAGGCCAGCAGACAGAGCACCGCGACCGTGCCGAGGACAAACAGGCCTCCCCCGGTGGCGAGCTGGTGCCAGACGCTGAAGGTGGCTTGGGCCAAGAACGCGGCGATGACCACCATCCCAACTCCAAACAGCCCGCCATGGATCACGACGCGGCCGTGCGTGCGAGCGTCTCGCTCACCGCCCCTCACCCGTTGCCAGGCTGCCTTGGCGTCGGCAAAGCGCTTCAGCGTCCAGAGAGGGACCAGGACCATGAGGCCGAGCAGGGTCAGCAAAAGAATCGCGCTCACCATGGGCGGCCCCCCGGGTGACTTCTGAGAGGGCGCGCTTGGAAGGTGAGAGGTTGGCCCCACTGGCTGGGCTTGAGATTCCACGCCATTGGCAGGTGGTGCAGCTCGTGAGGTTGCGCAGGGGAGCAATCCATGCCGTCTAGAATGAGGTGACCGTAATGGTGGGCAATGCTTTTGAATGTGGCTCCCATTAGCGCCGCCCTTTGCCGGTCGTTGCCGCGTTGGCAGAGCGCACGCCCCAGCCCTTGGCTTGGCGCAACCGATCGATCTGGGCTGCTGCTTCGTGAGAAAGGCCCAGGTATCCGCTCTCGTCCATCAAAACGTGGCCTGGAGATTGCTTGAAGTCCTCGATGCTCAGCGCGGCATCGGGGCGCTTGCGGAAAAATGCGAGCCATTTCATCAGCGCTGCCCTCCAACGGCTACATTTTCTCTGCCCGCACCGATGACTACGGATACGGAAGCTGCCTCAAGCTCTGTAATCACTGGCTGCGCGGTCCCTTCGGAGCGGAGAAAAACTTGATCCCCCACCTCAAAAGCCCCCTGCTCGTCGCCCTGCATGTAGAACGGCAGAATGCGGCCAGCGATGCGCAGCGCACATACGCTGTCATCCACACCGTTGTTTCGCGTGTCGCGGCATGGGACGCGCTCATACGTCACTCGGAGCGTGTAGTAGCGCTGCGCCTCGTCAATCACCCACAGCGTGACGCTTTCGCGTGTTGCGGGGTTCTTCTTCAAGATTGAGTTGTAAGCCGCGTATGGGCCACGGCCCGGCGCTTCCATGGGTTCGAAGGACTGAACCCCGGTGGCGGTTTCCGTGGGGGACGCCTCCCAGGCGTGTGTGACCCTTACTGCGATGGTGTGCGGCGTGATCACGGTGGCATTCACCCCGACGGCAACGGCGACCGAATCGCTACGGGGCTCGGCGGCGCTGGCGGCAAGGGGGAGCAGGCTGGCAAGGGCCAGAGAAAGAATCAACGCGCGCATGAGGCCTCCTTTTTTGAATGGGTTGCACTACCCATAACAAACGGTTTGGTTTGCGCAAGGGGATCGGGAAAAGAAAAGGCGGCTTTCGCCGCCCTTTCCCTTGGCCTTAGAAGCGCGCTCGCAAGCGAGGGGCTTCCAGGGTTTGGCCGTCCTGCCCATGGGCCTTCATGGCCGCACCGACCTGCCGTTGGGCGTCGGCCCCAAACCCGCCTTCCGGTGGTTTCCAAGCGTTGGCAGCGGGAAGAAGCTCGTCCAAGAGCTTGGATCGGTTGTGGCATCGCAGCTCGTTCTCAGCGTTGCTCAAGAACGACTTGGTCTCTCGTTTGCTCGCAAAATCGATGGGCTTCATGCCAGGCTCGTTTCGAAAGCCGTTGACGTAGTTGTCAAAGCCTTGCTCGCCGACGAGCTTACACTCTTTGTTCCAGTCCGCCCCTGCGAACACCAGTTCTCGGCAGAGTTCCGTGTTCCCCTGCTTCGCCGCTTCGTGAAGGACGCTGTAGCCGGCATAGTCGTTGTAAGCCCAGCCCTCGTCTCCGTCGATGTTGAACGTTCGGTTCCGACTGACCAGTTCTTCGTTGGGATCCACCTGCTCCAGCAGACGTTTGGCGTCGCCGGCCTCAATGAGTTCCACAATGTTGAACACGCGGTCTTGCGCCTCCTTCGTCTGCTCCGCCTTTTCCGCGGCCTGCTCTTTCGCTTCGGCATCCCAATACCGAGCCTCGTGGTAGTGATCCCGGGTCGCATAAGGGGTTTCCCCCCTGTCGTTCTCCACATGGTGTTGCGAAACGCCTCTCCCCACCCCATCGACCAACTCTTCCATCGCGCGCTCGTCCGCGGTATGGGCAGGAATGTTTCCCTCCATGTCTTTTGCGTCAACCTGGGCCCCGGCCAACACCAACGCCTGCACCATCTCCCCCGTTTTGACGTAATGAAGCGCGGTTCGGCCCAGCGCATCGGTGTCCCTCACACTACCGCCCTGCCCCAACGCAGCGACAAGCTCGCTGGGCGTCTCGGCCAGGAAAATCGGGTCGGTCGCCGCATCGACGCGCTCACGCGGCGAAAAATCGTCTCGGTGGTTCCGAATACTTTCTCGATAAAGCATAGGATCATGTTTTAGCGCTGGCTCGCCATTCGAGTTCAGCAGGGAGGGATCGGCCTTGGCATCCAGCAAGCGCAGCACAACGCTTGGGTCGCTGGCCAGGTGGAGCGGGGTGTCTCCCCCGTCCGTCCGCAGATTCACGTCGGCGCCGGCATCGATAAGCATGTGGCAATCGCCTTCAAGCCCTCGCTTCGCAGCAACATGCAGAGCGGATTGCCCTTGGCTTAGGGCATTGACATCCGCTCCGGCCTTCGCCAACAGCGCCAAACCTTCCGCAGTAGGTTTTTCGGACCAAGCGGGTTCCCTTTGGTATGTGCTCAACAGGCGATCAAAAGGCGAACGCCCTTGTTTGTCCAACGCGTGAACATCCGCCCCAGCCGAGATAAGCAGTTCCATCTGCCACGGCTCCTGACATTTATGCAAGGCGGAATCGCCGCGCGCGTCGCGATACCCTTTCACATCGGCGCCGTCTTCGATGGCCTGCCTTACCTCGTGCTCGAAGCGACCCTTCGTCTTCAGACCAGCGAAGGCCAAAGTGTTCCCCAACCGATCCGTTGCCTCATCGTTGAACGATGGGGGCACACTTTGAGGGCCCTCAACGGGCGAAAGGGTTGCCGGCTCCGCTGAAGCCACTGGCCGCTGGCTTGAATCATCCAAGCGCTCCCGGACCGGGGGTTCAAGCGGCTCAGAAGAAGCCACGCCTGGTAGTTCCGTGTCCTTTTGACGGATGAAGGGTCGAAGTAGATTTGAAAAGACATTGCCAGCCATGGTTCCTCCGCTTGGTGAGTGATACTCATGTCTTAACAAAGAAAGGGGGATGCGCAAGGGGCTGCAAAGAGAAAAGGGGCGGCTTTCGCCACCCCTCTCAACCCAGCGTAAGAAGCTCAAGAAAAAACATGGCGCCTAGTTATTGATTTCTCAGGTCGGTTAACTAAGCATTCTTTCCACCCCGGCGACAGCAACCACCGGAAACCACCAAAAACAGCAAGGATAACCACCCAACCACCTTCTAACCGCTCACCCTGGAAAAGTTCTCAGTTAGAAGTAGAGGAATCGGACCACAGCCGGGACTTCCCCCAGCACATTCATTTCTAACTCGAAACCTCAAAAGGTCAACCCCCTACCTGCGCTAAGCAACCTGGCGCTCCTTGCGTCGCGATGGGGACCTTCGGTCGGCTTCCGCCTTCCGCCTCTGGTCCATGCCCTGCTCCTTCTTGACCTGCGGCAGCGGTTCGCGCTCGAACGCGGGAATGTCGAGGAAGGTCATGACCTTCTCGGCTTGGCTGGCCGCGCGGAACAGGCATTTCGCGTCGTCTTCAAGCGCCCTCATCCAGCTCTGCAGGTAGCCCGCATGCTGCTCTTCGTGTTGCCTGCCTAAGCCAATGCCCAGGCGCTCGGAAATGAACAAACTGGACAGCTCTGCAACCAGCTCCTCTTTGGCGTAGTCCTGGCTGCCGAATCGCCCGGTCTGGTCTCGGTCGAGGCGGTGCTTCGCTCCAGTCCAATGGGCCAGTTCGTGGAGCAGCGTGGCCTGATAGCTGACGTCATCTCTGAAAGTGTGGTGCTTCGGCAGGTGGATTGAATCGGCAGCGACGCTATAGAACGCCCGGTTGCCACCGTCGTGGTGAACCTTCGGCTGGTGACGGTCCAGCAGCTCCCGCACACGCAAGTTACGGATCGACTCGGGCATGACGAAGGGCGGCGGGGGCTCCGGCATGCCGTCGATCTGGCTGGCATTGAACACCGTGGCGACGAACACCGATGGTCCCTGGTATCCGCTCTTCTCTTCGCCTTCGGTCAACGGCTCGGCACCGTCTTTGGCTTTGCCGGCCTTGCTGAAATCCCAGTAAGCGATCTGCTGGCCCTTTTCGCCGCGCTTGACTTGGGCCCCAATGCTTTCTGCCTGCCGGTAGGTCAGCCAGCGATTGTCGTTGTAGCCATGGGCCATCTGCGCCCCGAGAAGGATCAGTGTGTTCGAGCCCCTATAGGACTTGCCCGAGGTTGGATTCCACGGCCCGTTGATCGAGCCGTTCTTCGGGGCGTCGGGGTCGTTCCAGGGTCGGCGCCAGGGGATGGTGCCCTGCTTCATGAGGTCGAGCATTCGCTCGGCGGTGGCTTGGATGAGATCGGAATACTTGGACATGGGTGGTTGCCTCAAATCTTTTTCAACCTCCTGCGCCTCTCAACAGGTGGTTGTGGGTAGATGGGGTCAGAACTCGATATGAAGGGTCAGACTCTTGCGGTGATACAACGCTCGCCGCACCAGCTCGGCGATTTCGTCCTCGCTGCGCAATCCCTGGTCGCCGTCTTTTCCCAGACGGACGTGGAGACCAAACCCGCTTTGCACGAGCAAGTATTGCGGGTCCGCTTCCGGTGTCTCTGGGCTCTCTAGATCGGCAGCGGTGATAGCTTCTTCGTGGAAAGCGTCTTCGGGAATGTGGTCGGGCGATGGCATGGGGGCTCCGTCTTGGTTTGGATACCCCTTTGCAATAGCGCACCATCGCCGGTTGTAAAGGCCTACGCGGCTTCAGCCATCGGTGCGCCCGACAGGAGGGCGATGGCTTCCATGGCCTCTTTGCTCAGAGGGTCACCCAACGGAACCTCCTCGTCCGGGATGGCCTGGGGAGCCCCGCCCTCCAGGCGCGGCTTCAATCCCCCCACGCGCAGGTTGACCCAGCGCTCGGCCTTCGATCCCTTCGTCGCCTTCTTCTGCTTCTGCTGGAGCCCCGGCATCCGTTCGCGCACCCGCTTCCAAAGCTCTTCAGCACCCACCGGCTTGCGGCCCAGCTCATCCAGAACGTAGTTTCGGTAGTCTGCATAGATGTCGTTCTTGTCGGTCCACGTGCCTTCTTCTTCGATGACCATGCGCTCGGCGAAATAAGATGCCGTGGTGTCCGTCTCTTGCCGGGTCTGCTCGGCCAGCGCTTTGACGGCCTCGGGCATTTCCTCGGGCAGGCCGCCACGCTCAATGAGGCGCATGGCCCCCTCCAGCAGCCAGTCGATGATCACGGCCATTTCCGCCGGGTCCTCGGTCAGCTTCTTGTGGAAGTCCGGATCGCGGTCCTTGTCGTTCTCGGCCAGGCGCACATTGAACGGGATCATGCAAATCTTTCGCCAGAAGCCGTGTTCGTGACTCGTCACCGAGAACATGGCGTTCAGTGCCAGGAAGAGCGTGCCGCGCGGCACCGTGGTGTAGGCATCTTTGCCCTTGTTCTCCGCTGACATGGGATCGCGCGAGATAAGCGCCTTCAAGACCTGCTGGATGGGATCGGAGAGGACCTTGGGCGCCTCTGTCGCCAGATAAAGAGTCTTGGAAGCGAGAGGTGCCATGGCGAACTGCCCATCCAGCTTGTCGATGCGGACCGCAGTGTTCTTGGGGTGGATGGCTCGCAGGACGTGAAGCAAGGTGCTCTTGCCGTTGCTGCCGCTTCCCAGCAACAGGAAGGCTTTTTCCAGGCACATCGGCATGACCGACGACGCCATGGCTTCTTGAAGCAACCCTCGCACGGCCATGTCCGGCATGAAGCGATCCAGATATTTGGCCCACCGCGACTTGGGGTCCAACGGCTTGGGGGTGTAGCGGCCGGACCTCACCTGGTCGAGGTTGAGCTTCGCTGGGACCAAGGAAGTGATCCCGTGTTTGGGGTCGGCCGGCAGGTATTCGATGTAGGCCTTCTTGTTGGCGTCCTTGAGGATCTCCAGGTAACCGCCCTTCAGCGGCACGATGGCCCGATGCTGGCTTTCAGGCAACTTCATGCCAGGCAAGCGGATCATTTCGAGAATGGCCGTCTTGACGCAGCTGGTCGCGCTGCTCTGCTTGGCGTCCTCCGGGGCGTGCTTGCGCATCCAGTCCAACGCGTGGGCTTCTACTTCCCGGGTGGCTTGCGGGGCCCAGATGCCTTCGGACTCATTCCACTGATACAGCGAAAAATCGATCTCGCCGTTGTCCATCTTGCCGCCAATGCGGAAACAGTTGGCGCGGCGCATATCGTCGGCATAAGCCAGCTCAAACGAGAGGTCTTCCCCAATAACGCCCAGGTCATCCGTGGCGTCGTTGGGATTGGCATCGGCCCCAAAGGCCTTGCCCTTTTTCTTCGGAGCCTGATCAACGGCGTCGCCATTGGCCTCCCCGCCCTTGACAGGGCCAGTCTTCGACTTACTCTTCATGTTGTAATCCCTAGTAGTAAACGCCCCGGTTCGCACCCGGGGTTTTTTATGCCGCTTGACTGGGGCGATGCACCCACTCTTGAAGCGCCTGACGCATGGCCTCGGAAGGGGTTTGCCCACGGGCCACCGCCGTCTCCTCCACCAACGCCTTAAAACTTTTGCTGACCCGGGCCTTCAACAACTCATCCCGTGCGGTCTTTTCGCGTTTCGTCTTCACTGCCTGCTCCGTTTCTTGATTTGTGGTCCTGTTGTGGCCACAAATCCATCTAAGCAGGCTTTACGGAACTGGCAAGGGCTCGCGCCAACGGATGTTCGTTTCTGCTTTCGATGCTCCAGAAACACTTGAAAGTGTGAAATACCTCAAGCATCAGCCTGGGAGGTAGCAAGTGCTTGTTACCCACTTGTTACCCTTCAAACCCTTATGTTTACTGGGGGTAACAGGTGGTAACAAGGTAACAAGTGGTTTAAGAGATCCACGCAAGAAAAATCCACTCACCGCTCACAACATCCATGCATACACCCATCGGGAGCTCGCGATCCACCCGTTACCCTGTTACCCCTTGTTACCTCCTTATGGGACAAGGCTTTCACGGGTAACAAGGGGGTAACAGGTGCTTGTTACCTGTTAGGAAAAACAAGAGCAAAAGCGGCTTGAAGCAAGAGCCGGCGGCTGCTCGCCGCCGAGTCTTGAAGAGGGAAAGGCGGGCCTCCGGCCTCTACTCGTAGAGGTGGAAGCGGGACCAAAACCCGGGGCGCCTGGGACCGATCAGTTCGTTCCCCACCGTGACTTTGACCGCCCCAAGCGGCAAGAAATGAAACGTTTGATTCGCGTGGATCTGCAAAGCCGTCATCGCTGCGCACAACGGATCGATGTCCCCCGCCAGCACCAGGATTTTTTCGCTTGGAAGGTGTTTCTGTTGACTCCTGATCGCGGCAAGGGCAAGCGAACCCGCGCCGCAACAGCTGTCGTAGACCTTGGCTCCGCTCCCACCAGGCCGATGCCTGGTGGCAAGGGTTTGAACCAGATCGAGAAGATCGCCGGGAGTGAAAGACTGACCCAGCCCTTCCCCACCCTTCCTGGCCAGCAGCTCGGCATGGACCCGTCCCAGGACATCGTCAAACGGCCTGCTTGCGAAGACCGCTTTGATGTAAGCGTTGATGGCTGCTACCACTTCAGGCGCTTCTTCGACATTTTTTTTCAAGGGTCCAAAAGCAAGGACTTTGGTGTCGAGGTGACCCTTGGTGTCTGCGTGGATATGTGCCATTGACATCAGTGCGTGCTGAACGAACGTTTCGAATGCAACCCGCGGATTCCACGGCTTGCCAGGAGTGGAAGGGATGGCGCGGATGGCCTTCACAAGGTTGGCGACCTCATTCATCGTTGGCCGCCCCCATGTCAGCGCCCGTCACCCGGTTGGCCTTCTCGAGCCGGATCTCCTCATCCATGGCGATGAACCGATCTCGCGTGAGAGACCAAAACACCACCCGCGTTTCCAGGTATTGAGTGATGATGTCTTTGCACTCGACCACCACGCGCCCGATGGGCATCCGCCAGATCAACTGGTTTGACAGCAACTGAAGTGCGGTCATCGCAGCACACAACGGATCGCGGTCGTTCGCTTTCACGGTAAGCCCCCGAAGGGCCTTCGAATCCTTCCCGGCCAGTTCGTGAAGCTTCACAAGCAACAGCGTGCCGGCTCCGCAGGTGGGGTCACCCATGGGCCACTCGTCTTTTTGAGGCGCTTGAGCAAAGGCGTTCATCGCCCTCGCCAAGCCCCAAGGGGTGAAATGTTGAGCGTCGTTCTTTTTCCCTGACCACACCAACTCATTAAACAATCGGCCCAGGATGCATTCGAACGGCTCGAAGGTTTCCACTGCGCCGCCGTAGGCCTGGCCCGCTTCGTGGCACCAATCCTCGCTTCCTTGCACGTCAGTCCCAAGCAGCGTCAAGTCACACCAGGCGACCAAGGGCCCAAATCCCCGGGTGAACAACTCCTCGGCCTGATTGATCACGCAAACCTTCAGCGCAAACGCGGTGAACTTGCGCATCTTTTCCCTGGGCGATTCCCCGGGGATGGCTTGGATAGCCTTCAACAACCGCTGGTAAGCATTGTTGCGGGGATCGGTCGGCTTTGCCTTCTTCGAAGTGCCCTTACTCATCGTTGGCCGCCCCCACGTCAGCGCCCACCCCAGAACTCACCCGGGCAAAGTCCAGCTCCAGGAAACATCCGCGGATCTGCCCCTCCCTGACCGCCCGCTTCAAGCGACGGGCGCCCTCCTCGCCGTAGGCAATCCACGCAGGGCCAGCAGGGGGCGCGTCACCTACGTCTCCGTTGGCCCGGTGGAACTTCAAGCGGCCCTCCTGGAAGACCACCGCGCTGACATCGGGGTGGTTCAGCACGAAACTTTGGAACCAGCGGGTCTCGGTTCGCGCAAACACCAGGGCGATGCCGCCCCCCGGGTGGTTGGCCATCTTCTCCATCCAGGCCTCTTGCCCCCGGCCGAACGGCGGGTTCATGAAAACGAAGGCATCCGCCGGCCATTCCGACGCCAGGCCGTCATCGCTGGGCTTGAGCATCCGAGCCGCGGTGGGCCACGGCATCCCGTTCTCGGGCGTTGCCGGATCCAGGTCGAAGGGCCCCAGGCCCGTGAAGCCTTCCCTCGGGCTGCCCCAAATATGCTCCGGAGGGGTGAGCCAAGTGGTGGTTGTCTCGAACTGCGGCAAGCGGTCGAAACCAACTGTGGCTGCGGCGAGCTTTTTAGTCCGGGGGATGGAGGTGGTTTTGCGCTCCTTCGGCATGAAGAGGTTGTTCGGGTCAGACGAAGCGGAGAGGATGTTCAATGTGCACACCTTATGGTTGATAGGGAGTTGTTGTTAGTTCGAGGGATTCAGACCTGCGTAGCGGGTCCGAGGTACAGCAAGGGCATCTACGGCAGCTGCACGTCCAGGTGCATGGCAATGTCTTCCAGCGCGTCTTCGTCGGCTTCACCGCCCTCGACCAATGCCCCCACGACAAGGCTGACGTCCACGTCCAGATCAATTCCCCAAATGCTCCACGTCGGCGCATTGAGCTCCTCGGTGCTGAGCCCGTGAAACTGACTCAATGCGTCTTCCCATGACTCGGCTTCGAAGGTGTAGCGGCGGCTGGCGAGCCCCGTCGCCGTCAGCAAGAGGCGTTGCGGCAACGCGGGCGCGACGGGATCGGCGACACCATCGTGGTCGTCCTCCTCGTCCGATCCGAACTCCATCTCACCGGCTCGGTTGAACACGTAGTCCGGGATCGCCTCGTACACCGCGTCCCCCACGCCTCCGCATACCTCGTGTTCGATTCTTTCCAGAGAGTAGGCCGATGACTCAATCAGCCACTGTGCGGCGATTTCAGGATCAAGCGATTCAAGATGGTTGATCGCATCGGACACACACGTGACATCCATGGCGACGCTGTAGTCGACCCACACCGGGCCGGTGACGCTGATGGTGTATCGCTGTTTCATTGGCTGTTCCTTGATGATTTGGCAAAGCTCCGCCCTCACGGCCAAAGGGCCGCGTTGAACGTTTGCTTTATGGGGTTGGGTTACTGCGCGCCAGCAGAGAGGCAAGCGATGCCCGCACTGCCTTAGGCAAGCCCGGAAAGGCGATCGCTGCCCGGGTTGGGGTTACGACTCGGACTGCAAGCCGGGCAGCGGCGCCGTGCGCAGGAGGGGCTGGAAGCTGCCGAGCCACGAGGGAGGCTGCAAATCGCCGGGTGCATGCTGATCGTATGTATCCAGAACAAAGCCGGGCTTGGATGAATGGCCTTTCGTAGCGGCGCGGCACCCCACGGACTCGACCACAAACTGCGTGTCGAAATGGGTCACGACTGTGGACCGGCCAGAGTTCTGTAGACACTCAGTTGCCGCTCTGCGCGTAGCGCCTTTCAAACTCTACCGGTGACACGC
>NZ_JAPTFX010000053.1:0-28090 GCF_030985895.1 Stenotrophomonas sp. Sm6012
CGTGTGCGCAGGAACGCGCACACGAGCAAGCGGCTGCCAAGCCTACATGGACGAACTTGCGGCGTCCCCGCACTCCGACACCGCCCCGCCAACCCGCGGAACGCAAGCTATTGCTTTTGCTGTTGCTGTTGCCTTGGCTTGAGGCATCTGCAGGTGCAGGGCGCAGCCCTGCAACAAAACCCCTTACCTCAGCTGGCTGTCCTTGCTGCCGCGCCGGTTGTAGCCGCTGTGCGCGTGTTCCTCATCATCCAGCGCCTGCTGGCAGGCCACGCACAGGCGTACCCCGGGCACGGCCTGACGCCGCGCCAACGGGATCGGCGCGTCGCATTCCTCACAGTGTTCCAGGCCCGGCCCCTGGCGCAGCTGCCGCCGCGCGCGGGCAATCGCATCATCAACGGTGGCGTCGATCTGGTCCTGGACCGCACCATCTCCCGCCCAACCGGTGGCCATGGCCATCCTCCGCAGGTGTGTCGCCTGATATGGGGACGATACACGCCGGCAAAAAGACAGGCCTTCATGCGGAGCCGAGCCGTGTTCGGCTGCTCTTCAGGAAGACGAACAGAACGCGGACGGGTTCGATCGAGCCGATTGCGGCTTAATCCCCTCCGTCCCCTTTTTGCTTACCAGACCAGGTCATCCGGCACCTGGAACTGGGCGTAGTAGGCGTCGTCCTCGGCGTTGCCGGTGGAGATCTCGGCGGTCGAGCCCGGCTGGCCGTGGTCGACGATGATCGCTTCCGGGGCGCGTTCACGCACCTTCTCGGCGGCGGCTCGCGGCAGCAGCGCGTAGCCCTCGCCATGGGCAACGATGACCAGCACGCCCACCGACAGTGCCTTGCGCAGCTTGGGGTCGATCAGCAGGGTGCGGATCGCCGCGCCGTCGCTGAAGCGGTATTCGTCATCGCCCTTGTGGGGCACGGCGTGGGCGCTGATGATCTGCCTTGCCTGGGCCTTCTGTTCAGCCTGCCTGGCCTGGGCATTGCGCTCGGCGGCCAGTGCGCGGTCACGCTCGACCTTCTCGGCGCGGGCGCGTTCAGCTTCGCGCTGGACCTCGGCCGAGGTCGGTTCGGCCTTGCCCTGGCGGGCCTTGGCCTGCGCGCTCGCGGCGGCGCTGGCCTGCGACTTCTTGGCCAGGCCGGCCTTGAGCAATTGTTCCTGCAGCGCGTTGGGCTTTGCCATGGTCGATGCGTACCGCGTGTAATCTTGGAGGCTCCATTCTACCGACGCCCCGCCGCCCCTGCATGGCAGTGATGAAGTACCTCACCGGCTATCCCGAGCCCCTGGTCGCCCAGGTCAGCGAACTGCTGGCGCAGGGCAAGCTGGGGCCCTGGCTGCAGCAGCGCTACCCGGACCCGCACGAGGTGCGCAGCGACCGCCAGCTGTACGACTACACCCAGGAACTGAAAGACCGTTACCTGCGCAAGTCAGTGCCGCTCAACAAGGTCTGCTACGACAACACGCTGGAAGTGATCAAGCACGCGCTGGGCACCCACACCGCCATCTCCCGCGTACACGGCGGCCGCCTCAAGGCCAGCCGCGAGATCCGCATCGCCACCGTGTTCCGCCAGGCGCCGGCGGCATTCCTGCGCATGATCGTGGTGCATGAGCTGGCCCACCTGAAGGAAGCCGACCACAACAAGGCTTTCTACCAGCTGTGCCAGCACATGGAGCCGGACTACCTGCAGCTGGAATTCGACACCCGCCTGTACCTGACCGAACTGGCCAACCGCGGCCAGCGCTGATCGGCCGCAGCAGCTACACTGCGCGCCCCCTGCCCGACCTGACCGACCTGCCCGCCATGGAACCGATCCGTCTCGACAAACGCCTGTCCGCCCTGCTCGGCATCCCGCGCGGCGAAGCCCGGCGCTACATCGAGGGTGGCTGGGTCACGGTCGATGGCGAGGTGGTGGAACAGCCGCAGCGCCCGGTCGACGACAACGCCGTGATCGTGGTGGCCGAGCAGGCCAGCGATGACAAGGCCGAACGGGTCAGCATGCTGCTGCACAAGCCGGCCGGCGTCGCCGCCGAGGCCCTGTGCGCGCTGGTCAGCAGCGACAGCCGAAGCGAGCTTGATGCCAGCGGCATCCGTCCGCTGCAGCGCCATTTCCACGGCCTGCAGCTGGCCGCCGCATTGCCTGCCAGCGACAGTGGCCTGGTGGTGGTCAGCCAGGATCCGGCCACGCTGGCCCACCTGCAGCGCAACCTGGGCCGCACCGAGCAGGAGTACCTCATCGAAGTGGCCGAAGGCGGCCCCGAGCGCGGTCCGTGGCTGCTGGCGCGGCTGCAGCAGGAATCCGGTGGCGCCAAGGTCAGCTGGCAGAGCGAACAGCGCCTGCGCTTTGCCGGCAAGGGGCTGACCGCCAAGGGCCTGCGCGTGGCGGTGACCGCCGCCGGGCTGCAGGTCGCGGCCGTGCGTCGCCTGCGTATTGGCCGCGTGGCACTCGGGCCGCTGCCACCAGGCCAGTGGCGCTACCTGGGCAGTGACGAGCGGTTCTGACCGCATCCACGCATGGCATGACATTGCCTGAAGAAGCCATCCACGCACGGCGTGGATGCATTGCAGCGGGTCTTCCGGCTTTCATCCACGCATGGCGTCGATCTACCATCGGGGCATGAGTCCGCCCAAGCCCCTGTGGCGACGCCTGTTGCGTGTCGCTGCGATCATCATCGCCGCCTTGTTGCTGCTGGTCCTGTCCGGCCTGCTGCTGGCCGACCATCTCACGCCACAGGCACAGGGCGCGCCGTCGCACGTACTGCCACTGCAGCCGGCGCAGACCCGCATCGATCAGCAGATCGTGCCACTGCAGGAGGCCCATCCCGGCAAGTCCGGCGTGGCCTTCCTCAGCGATGGCATGGATGCGTTCGCGGCCCGCGCGATGATCACCATGCACGCAGGCCGCAGCCTGGACCTGCAGTACTACATCTGGCACGACGATCTGGTCGGCCACCTGATGGCCAAGGCGCTGTATGACGCCGCCGAACGCGGCGTGCGCGTGCGCATCCTGCTCGACGACATGAACGCCAGGGACAAGGATGCGCTGATGATGGCGCTCGATGCGCATCCCAACATCGAGATCCGCCTGTACAACCCGTTCCGCAACCGCAGTGGCATCGCACGCACGCTGGAGCTGGTGCAACGCGCCTTCAGCGTGAACCACCGCATGCACAACAAGAGCTGGATCGCCGATGGCCGCATCGCCATCGTCGGCGGGCGCAACATCGGCGAGGAATACTTCAGTGCACGCGACGATGTGAACTTCCAGGATCTTGACCTGGTGGTGGCCGGACCGGCCGTGCAGCAGGCCAACCGGATCTTCGACGACTACTGGAACAGCAGCACGGCCATTCCGATTTCCGCGCTGGCCTCTTACAGCGATGAACAGCTGCGGCAACTCGTGCGGCAGTCGGACCTGGATGCGCTGCATGCCAGGGCGCAGCCCTACCTGCAACGCGTAGCCGCATCGCGCGGCCTGCAGCGGCCTGCGCCGGAGCCCCTGCACTGGAGCGCGAACGTGCGCATCGCCTCCGATCCGCCGATGAAGCACCGCGACGATGATCGTCGCAACTGGCTGGTCAATATGCTCAGCGACGAGCTGGCAACCACCCGTCGCAGCGCACTGCTGATCTCGCCCTACTTCGTGCCCGGCAGCGATGGCGTGGAGGGCCTTTCGGGACTGGCCGCGCGCGGCGCCCAGGTGGGCGTGGTCACCAATTCGCTGGCCGCCAACGACGTGGCCGCAGTGCACGGCGGCTACATGGGCTACCGCGTGCCGCTGCTGAAGGCCGGCGTGCAGCTGTACGAACTGAAGGCACACGGCCAGCCGGATACCAGCCTGTTCGGCAGCAGCGGGGCCAGCCTGCATACGAAGGCGTTCGTGGTCGATGACCGCCGCGGATTCGTCGGCTCGTTCAACCTCGATCCGCGCTCGGCCTACCTCAACACCGAAATGGGCGTGCTGTTCAACGATCCGGTGCTGGGTGCGCAGCTGCGCGACGAGTACCTGCGCCTGGCCAGCCCTGCGCACAGCTGGTGGCTGGCCCTGGGCCACGACGATGCGCTGCGCTGGCTGGAGCGGCAGCCGCCGCCGCACTGGGTGGAGGCCGAACCCGGGGCAAGCCTGGGCAAGCGCTGGACTGCACGGGTGATCAGCTGGCTGCCGGTGGAATCGCAGCTGTAGCGCTCAGGGCGACGGCGGTGCCTCCTGCCCGGCCTCATCGCGCGTTTCCACGCTGCGCCCGTGCAGGCGCCGCCAGATCCAGCGCAGGGTATGCGGCGGTGCCGACGGCAGTTGTTCAAGCAGGGCCAGCATGCGGTTCTGGCTGGCATGCCCGTGCCTGCACAGCAGGCTGGCAGCCGCAGCGGCGCTGGCCAGGCGCAGGCTGTCGGCCAGCGGTCCGTCCGCTTCCGGCGCCAGTGCCTGGTGCACCGGTTCGGGCAATTCCCAGGCCGCCGCCACGCGCTGTGCCAGCGGCAACGACCACTGTTGCAGCAGCTGCAGGGCCAGGGTCGGCTCCACGGTTTCGCCGCGTGCCTGCGCTTCCTGCAGCAGCTGGCGCATCACCAGCGCCGCGCCCAGCCCCTGCACCAGTCCCAGCCACTGCGCGGCGAAGGCATCGCCGAAGGTGACCGTGCGTGCGTGGTCGGCGGCCGCGCGCGAAGCCAGCAACGCATGTTCCCAGATGATCGTGCTGAACTGCGGGAACACCTCGCACTGCACCTGCATCACCGGCTGCACCAGCACCGCGCTGATGATCTGGCGCACGCCTTCGGTGCCGACCAGGGTCACCGCCCGCTGCAGGCTTTCCACGGGCCGCTCGTGCACCTTGTAGGCCGGGCTGTTGGCGATGCGCAGCAGGTTGCCGGTCAGCACCGGGTCCTGGCCGATGATCGCCGCCATCACCCGCGCCGAGGCCGCGTCGTCGTTGACGGTCTGGATCAGTTGCGGCAGCAGCTGCGGGCGGCGGGGCAGGTGCCGGGCCGCCCAGTCGTGATCCTGCAGCGCGCGCGCCACCGCCTCGCCCAGCGCCGGGTCCTGGACCGGCGTAGGCTCGCCGGCCAGCCGCGGATACAGCGCCAGCGCATGCAGGCCGCGCTGCAGGTGCTCGGCGATCTCACCCGGCGGCAGGGCCTCGCCCTGCAGGCTGGCCGCGGCGGCAGCCACCGCCTGCCGCGACGCTGCCGCCAACCGCGACGGCGCCGCTCCGGTCGAGCGCGCCAGCCACGCGCGCAGCGATCGCCACCAGGCCGGCGTCATCGCCGCCCGCCCTGTCGTTGTGCTGCCTTTGCCGTCACTGACCGTCCTGCCTCTTCACATGAATCCGGCGACCCGCCGTCGTCGCAGCATCGGCCGCGCTTTCATCTTCTTTAACCAGAAGCCCGCCGATGTCGACGGCAGCAGCCGGAGGAATGGACTAGAATGGCGCCGCGCGACCCGTCCCCCTGCACCGACGACGTCGCTTTTTTTGTTTTTGGGACCCTACCGTTCACTGGCCGTTCGCCGCAGTTCGCCGCTGTTCGCGCCATCGGAGATGCCATGCTATTCGAAACCCTCGCCACCACCGGCCATGAACAGGTGGTGTTCTGCCACAACCACGATGCCGGGCTGAAGGCGATCATCGCCATCCACAACACCACCCTGGGCCCGGCCCTGGGCGGCGTGCGCATGCGCCCCTACGCCAGCACCGACGAGGCGCTGGCCGACGTGCTGCGGTTGAGCCGGACGATGACCTACAAGAATGCGCTGGCCGGCCTCAATGTCGGTGGTGGCAAGGCGGTGATCATCGGCGACCCGAAGGTGGACAAGACCGAGGTGCTGTTCCGCGCCTTCGGCCGTTACGTCGATTCGCTGGGCGGGCGCTACATCACCGCCGAGGACGTCGGTACCGACGTCAACGACATGGAGAACATCTACCTGGAGAGCCAGTTCGTGACCGGCGTGCACCAGGTCCATGGCGGCTCCGGCGATCCGGCGCCGTTCACCGCCTACGGTGCGCTGCAGGCGCTGATGGCGGCGATGCGCTTCAAGTTCGGGCATGAAGAAGTAGGCAAGACCAGCATCGCGGTGCAGGGCTTGGGCCACATCGGCATGGAACTGGTGAAGCTGCTGCGCGACCGCGGCGCCAAGCTGTATGTCACCGATCTGGACAGCAGCCTGGTTGATCGTGCGGTCAGCGATTTCGGCGCCGAAGCGGTCAAGCCGGACGAGATCCACGAGGTCAACGCCGATGTGTTCGCGCCATGTGCGCTGGAAGGCGCGATCAATGCCGATACCCTGCCGCGGATCAAGGCCAAGATCATCTGTGGCACCGCCAACAACCAGCTGTCGAGCCTGGAAATCGGCGACGAGCTGCATGCGCGCGGCATCCTGTATGCGCCGGATTACGCGGTCAACGCCGGTGGCGTGATGAACGTGTCGCTGGAGATCGACGGCTACAACCGCGAACGCGCGATGCGCCTGATCCGCAGCATCTACCACAACCTCACCCGCATCTTCGAACTGTCGCAGCGCGAGAACATCGCGCCGCAGCGTGCCGCCGACCGCATCGCCGAAAGCCGCATCCTGTCGATCGGCAAGCTGAAGATGCCACTGGGCCGCAGCACCCCGCGCCTGGGCAACCTGCGCGGCGGCTGAGCCTGCGGAGGGTCGCGCCGGGCCTGGCCCGGCGCGACCGATCACTCAGAACCCGGTGCTGTAGCGCAGGGCCGCCTGCCGCGCGCCTTCGCCACCGACACGCTGGTCGAAGCCCAGGCTCAGGCGGCCATTGCGGCCCCACCACGATTCCAGCGCCACGCCGAACAGCGCACTTCCGCGTGACGTGTTCCAGCCCGCCAGTGGCGCCCAGGCGTCGACACCGACGAAACTGGCCTGCCAATCCGCATCGGCGCCATCGAGCCGCTGCTGCCACTCGGCATGGCCGCGCAGCGTCCATCGCCCCCATCCACGCTCACCGCGCACACCGGCCAGCATCTGGCTGCGCTGCACCCGGTTGGCATCGCCACGCAGGCCGAAGCCGAAGCCACCCAGCTCCTGGAAGGCGTCGGTCTCCACACGCGTGGTGCTGGCGCCCAGGTAAGGCGTCAGCGATGCAGCGGCGCGGCCGAAGCGATAGCCGCCTTCCACGCTGGCACTGCTGAAGCGCCCGCCGTAGCGCGCAGAGACCCCGTAGGCGCCGGCACCCAGCAGCAGCTGGCGATCCAGCGCACGGGTGAACTGACCGCTGCCGAACTGGGCCAGCGCATAGCCACGCCCCAGGTTCCAGCCGGCATACAACTGCGCCTGCGCCTGGCGATCACGACCGCGCTCTCCATCAAAACTGCTGCCACCGTTGCTGCGGGTCTCGCCGAAGGCCACGCCCATCAGCCCGTTGCTGCCCAAGGCCAGATCCTGGCCAGCCATCCAGCCGCGGCTGTCGGCGCTGTTGCCGGCGAAGCTGCCCTGCCCGGCCTCGCCCAAGGCGCTCTGCCAGGTGCCGCGCAGCCGCGGTGCGGCCTGCACCCGATCGAAACGTTCGGCGATCGCGCGGCGTGACATGTCGATGCTGTCGAACGTGGCCGCCTCGGCCCTCGCATGCGCCTGTCCCGACAGGCTCTGCAGGCTGGCGGCCAGGCCATCACGACCACCGCCGGTCCACTGCAGCGCGCCGGCCGCCGCGCCGAACGGCGAACCCTGCAGGCCGCTGCTGCGATCCAGCGCGTTGAACGCGCCGTCCAGGCGCTGCGCCGCAGCCTGCGCAGAGGCGCTCAGTCCACTGGCGGCAGAAGTGACACTGACCTGGGCCAGGTTCAACCAGGCCGTGGTGCTGTCATAGCCATAGCTGGTCTGCAGCAGTGACAGGCCCTGCAGGCCACTGGACGTAGCCGGTGCAGCAAAGGTGCCGCTGAGGCCGCCTGCGGCATGGATCAGATCCTGGCGACTGCCGTCGCGCGGCACATAGCCGGAGACGAAGCCATGCACGCGCACGCCGCCGTCGATCCTTGCGGTGCCGGTGACCTGCAGCGCATTGGCACCGAGCGCGATCATCAGCTGTGCGCCGGCCTGCTGCGTGTAGTCGCCTTCGATGGTAGCGGTGGTGTTGCCGGTGGTGAGGAACACACTGCTGCCATTGACGACGTTGCCGATCACCCGCGGCATGCCGCCATTGAACTGCAGGCCGGTCGAGTCCGGATCGGGCTGGCCCAGGATGGTCACGTTGGAACGGATGACACCGCCATTCTGCAGCGACAGGATGCCGCGCTCGATGCGGGTGGCACCGGTGTAGCTGTTGTTGCCGCCCAGCACCAGGGTTCCACTGCCCTGCTTGACCAGGCCGCCACTGCCGACGATGTCGTTGCTCCACAGCGAGCCGGTCGAGGCCACATCCACATTGGCGACCACATCGCCCCAGTCGAAGCGCCCCGGGCCATTGACCGCTCGGCCGATGTCCAGCAGGCCATAGCCGAACACCGGGTCCACGCCGGGCGCGCCGATGTCCTTGGCGGTGCCCAGCAGGGTCTGCCGCACCAGGTCGTTGTTGAAGTACGGGAAACGCTGCCAGACCAGCGCCGCCGCACCGGAGATCAGCGGCGCGGCGAATGACGTGCCGTAGTTCCAGTAATAGCTGCCGCCGCTGGCGTCGGGATAGACCGCGCTGCCCGGCGCCGCCAGGCAGTAGCGGGCCGCCTGGCCGCAGGCATTGGCATAACTGGCCAGTGCGCCCGGCGTGTAGGGATCAACCGCGGTCGCCACCAGCCAGCCACGCTCCAGGTCGGCCGCCGGAAGCGTACCGGCCACGCCTTTCTGGCTGGGCAGCGCGGCCAGGCTGCTGGGTTCGGTGCGCGCATCATTGCCGGCTGCGAACACCACCAGGCCGCCGTGGTTGATGACAAACGGGCGGTATTCGGCCGCCACCTGCGCGGTGGTCGGCAGGTCGGTCCAGTACAGGCCGCCCCACGAATTGTTCATCACCTTCACGTTGTAGCTGATCAGGTCCTGGTGGACCTGCGCCACGCCGAGCGGACCGCTGAAGGCATTGCCGCGCCCACTGCCGTCATCGGTTGGCGGCGTGTCGGAAATGATCCGCGCGGATACGATCTGCGCCCCCGGCGCGATGCCGCCCGGCCACGTTCCCACCGCTGCACCAGCGGCCAGGCTGGCCACCGCCGTGCCATGGCCGACCACATCGTCGACCGCCAGATTGTTCCTGGCCGGATCGATGTAGTTGAGGTTGGCCAGCACCCGCCCGTTCAGCGCCACCGCATTGCGCTGCACCCCTGAATCAACGATGCCGATGCGCACGCCCTGCCCGGTCAGACCGGCCGCCTGTGCGGCCCGCGCGTTGGTGACTGACAGATGCGCATCGAAGGCCGGCTCCTGCGGCTTGGCCGGCGGCGGCGTCGTGGGGGGCGGGGTCGTGGGCGGCGGCGTGGTGGGCGGCGTGGTCGGCGGTGGATCGATGCGCACATTGCTGCCGCCTCCGCCTCCACCACATGCCGTCAGCGCCATGGCCAGCGCGGTACCCAGGGCAGACTTCACCATCGTCGTGCGTTCCATCGATTCCTTCCCATGAACGTTGGCCGGCCGTGATCCTGGCTGGCATGCGGCCGCGCCCAGCGACGGCCCTCCGCGACCCTCTATACTTGGGCCGACCCCCACGCAGTCTGCCGGGAAACCGGGGCGCTTCCAACGGCCTCCGGTCTCCTTTCCGAACATTGCTTACGCATCAACGAGATTGCCATGTCCAACATCGTCATCGCCGCCGCCAAGCGCACCGCCATCGGCTCCTTCCTCGGCCAGTTCAACGGCGTGCCGACCCCCACCCTGGGCGCGGCCGTCATCAGCGCCGCCCTGGAACAGTCGGGTGTTCCGGCCAGCGACGTCTCCGAGGTCCTCATGGGATGCGTGCTGCCGGCCAACCTCGGCCAGGCGCCCGCCCGCCAGGCGGCGATCGCCGCCGGCATCCCGCTGTCGGTGGGCGCCACCACCCTCAACAAGGTGTGCGGCTCGGGCATGAAGACCATCATGCTCGGCCATGACCTGATCAAGGCCGGCTCGGCCAGCATCGTGGTGGCCGGCGGCATGGAATCGATGTCCAACGCGCCGCACATGCTGCCGAACTCGCGCACCGGCAACCGCTTCGGCAACTTCCAGGCGGTCGACCACATGGCCCACGACGGCCTGGTCAATGCCTACGATGGCAAGGCGATGGGCGAATTCGCCGAATGCGCCGTGGACAAGTACCAGTTCAGCCGCGAAGAGCAGGACGCCTACGCCATCGAATCGGTCAAGCGTGCGCAGGCTGCGCAGGCCAATGGCGCGTTCGCCGATGAAATCGTCGCGGTGAAGGTCGCTACCCGCAAGGGAGAGGTCGAGGTCGCCACCGACGAGCAGCCGGGCCGCTCGGACATCGCCAAGATCCCGACCCTGCGTCCGGCCTTCAAGAAGGACGGCAGCGTCACCGCCGCCAGCTCCTCCAGCATTTCCGATGGCGCGGCCGCTGTGGTCCTGCTGACCGAGGAAGATGCCGCCGCGCGTGGCATCACCCCGCTGGCCCGCATTGTCGGCCACGCCACCCACTCGCAGGAGCCGGAGTGGTTCACCACCGCACCGATCGGCGCGCTGCACACGCTGCTGGCCAAGACCGGCTGGTCGCTGGACCAGGTCGATCTGTTCGAAATCAACGAAGCCTTTGCCGTGGTGGCGATGGCGCCGATGCGTGAGCTGGGCATCCCGCACGACAAGCTCAACGTGAATGGCGGTGCCTGCGCCCTGGGCCATCCCATCGGTGCCTCGGGTGCACGCCTGGTGGTGACCCTGGTCAACGCGCTGCGCACACGCGGTGGCAAGCGCGGCATTGCCACCCTCTGCATCGGCGGCGGCGAAGCGACGGCAATTGCCATCGAATTGATTTAAAAAGATTTAACGATGATTTCGCAAAAATGAATGCGGGATCGCTTGACACCCAATATTGGCTTGTCATCATGTTGTCGGCGCGCAGCATGCGCGTTGCCTAATTCTAACGACGAGGATTTACACAATGAGCATCAACAAGCTGCTGGTCGCGATGTCCCTGGCTCTGGCCCTGGCCGCCTGCTCGAAGCAGGAAGCTGCCCAGGACGCCGCTGCTTCGGCCAACGAAGCCGCCACCGAAGCCCAGGCTGCTGCCGACCAGGCCGCCGCTGCTGGCGCCCAGACCGCCGACGCTGCCCAGCAGGCCGCTGACACCGCCGCCACCGCTGCTGACGCTTCGGCTGACGCCGCTGCCCAGGCTGGCGCTGCTGCCACCGACGCTGCTGCCGGCGCTGCTGCCGACGCTGCCAAGGCTGCCGAAGGCACCGCCGAGAAGGCCAAGGACGCTGCTGAAGAAGCCAAGAAGTAATAACTTCTTTCTTCACGCTGTTCTGGAAAAGCCGCTGGTTCGCCAGCGGCTTTTTCTTTGCGCCGATGCAGGCGGTTGAGCCAGTGCATCGCCACCCCGTCTTCACAACGGCATGAATAGGCTGGCGTCCCCATCCATTGCAGCACCGGAGACCGCCATGAAGATTCGTCCGATCACCACCACCCTGCTGGCTGCCTCCCTGCTGCTGGCGCTGGCCGCCTGCAAGGGCCCGGAAGCCGAACAGGCCAAGCAGGACGCACAGCAGGCCGCCGACAGCGCTGGCGCTGCCGCCCGTGACGCTGTCGACAAGGCCGCTGCCGCCACCCGCGAAGCCGCCGACAAGACCGCCGCCGCCTCCGAACAGGCCGCTGCCGATACCCAGCAGGCGCTGGACAAGGCCGCAGACGCCACCGCCAATGCCGCCGACAAGGCCAAGGACGCTGCCACCGACGCCGCGGCTCACGCCAGCGACGCTACCGCCAACGCCGCCCAGAAGGTCGCCGACAAGGCGCGCGATGTCGCCAATGACGCGAAGGCCAACGCCGCCAAGGATGAAGCCAAGCACTGAGGCGTACCGGCAGCCGGGCATGCGCTCGGCGTCACAGGAAAAGCCGCGGCACTGCCGTGGCTTTTCTGCTTTCCGCTCTCTGCTCTTTCTGTTGATTCCGTGGTGGACGGTACGGAAACCTTCCGAGGCCGCGCGAGTGGGTTGCGCAGGGGTGTCCGCGGCATGGATGCCGCGGCCAAGGCCCCAAGGACGGGTTCACGGCGTACCCTGCGCAACCCACTCGCGCGGCCACCGCCGATATCAGCGCCCACCACGAGGGGCTCCGCCGTTGGCCGCCGCCTACGGCAACGCGCGCGCCAGCATCCCCGACAGATCCAGCCCCGCCGGCAGCGTCCCGAATGCCAGCCCATGCTCCCCTTGCAAACGACTACGCACGAATGCCTCGGCCATCGGACTGCGCGCACGCAACAGCAGCGCCGCCTGCAGCAGCAGCGCTGTGCGCTCGCAGAACGTCCGCGCCTGCGATTCTTCCGGCGGCGGTGCCGCCGCCCAGCGCTGCAGGGCGGCCGCATAGCGCGCATCACGATCGGCCACCGCGGCCAGTTCACCGCGCAGCGCCACCATCGCCTCGGGCTCACGTGCCAGCGCGCGCAGCACGTCCAGGCACTGGATGTTGCCGCTGCCCTCCCAGATCGAATTCAACGGTGCCTGCCGGTACAGCCGCGGCAACATCGATTCCTCGACGTAGCCGGCGCCGCCCAGGCATTCCTGTGCTTCATTGACGAACGCGGCCGCACGCTTGCATACCCAATATTTGCCCAGGGCCGTGCCGAGCCGCGCCAGTGCCGCTTCATTGCCATCCACGCCGGCACGATCCACCGCGCGCGCGATACGCATCGACAACACCGTGGCCGCTTCCGACTCCAGCGCCAGATCGGCCAGCACGTTGGCCATCAGCGGGTGATCGACCAGCAGCGTGCCGAAGGTACGTCGATGGCGCGCATGGTGCAGTGCCTGTGCCAATGCCATGCGCATCTCCGCCGCAGCGCCCAGCATGCAATCCAGGCGGGTCATCATCACCATGCCGATGATGGTGGCCACACCGCGCCCCTCCTCGCCCACGCGCCACGCCTGTGCGCCACAGAACTCGACTTCGCTGGACGCATTGGCCCAGTCACCCAGCTTGTCCTTCAACCGCATCAACCGGAACGCATTGCGGTCGCCATCGGCCAACCGGCGCGGCATCAGCAGGCAGGTCAGCCCACCAGGCGCCTGTGCCAAAACCAGGAAGCCATCGCACATGGGTGCGGAGAAGAACCACTTGTGGCCGACCAGGCGATAGCGCTCGCCATCGACCGGTTCGGCACGCGTGCTGTTGGCCCGCACGTCCGAGCCGCCCTGCTTCTCGGTCATGCCCATGCCCAGGGTGATGCCGGCCTTGTCCGCCACCGGCACGTCGCGTGGGTCGTAGACCGGCGCAGCGGCCTTGCGCGACCATTCGGCCAGATGCGGGTGCGGGCTCAGCACCGCCACTGCGGCGTGGGTCATGGTCAACGGGCAGCTGGTGCCCGCCTCGGCCTGGTGATGCAGGTAGCTCAGGGCCGCGCGCGCGACATGCGCACCGGGCTGCGGCTCGTGCCACGACAGTCCAGCCACGCCATGCCGCTTCGCCGTGCCCATCAGCTGGTGGTAGGCCGGATGGAACTCCACGGTATCGATGCGATGGCCTTGCGCATCATGCGTGCGCAGTCGTGGCCGATCACGATTGGCATCGAAGCCGAGACGGTACAGTTCGTCACCGGCCAGCGCGCCGTATACCGCCAGGCGCGGCGCGAAGCCGCCGGCGCCCTCCCGCTGCACCGCTTCCATCAACGCCACATCATCGGTCCACAGCTGTCGGCCGGCGAACGGTGGCGGCTGGTTCAGCACCACATGGGTTTCAAAGGGGGCATTGCTGCTGATGCTGGGTCCACTCATCCGGTCCGTCCTGGCGGCAAGAAGTGTGCGCTCCGATTGTGCCGCATCGCCTGCCAAGCCCGCGTTCAGGCCGGTTCTCACCCCGTGCACGAGGCAGCCGCCAAAGTTGCTGCATGACAGGCAACGACGATCTGGTGGTCCTGCGCCCGGAGGGGCTGTACTGCGCCGCCGGTGACTTCCACATCGATCCCTGGCGGCCGGTGCCGCGCGCGGTCATCACCCATGGCCATGGTGATCACGCGCGCCCGGGCATGGGTGAATACCACTGCAGCGAAGGGACTCTGCCGATCCTGCGCTGGCGCCTGGGTGACGTCCCGGTGCAGGCACATGCCGAGGGTGTGCCGTTCCGGCTGGGGCGGGTACAGGTATCGCTGCACCCGGCCGGGCATGTGCTGGGTTCGTCGCAGGTCCGTATCAATGACGGGCAGCAGGTCTGGGTGGCGTCCGGCGACTACAAGCGCCAGCCTGATCCGACCTGTACGCCGTTCGAAGTCGTGCCCTGCGATACCTTCATCACCGAGGCCACCTTCGCGCTGCCGATCTACCGTTGGCCGGACACGCCGGCAGTCGCTGCCGAGATCCTGGCGTGGCGCCGCGAATGCGAACAGCGTGGCGAGGCCGCGATCCTGCTGTGCTACGCACTGGGCAAGGCACAGCGGGTGCTGGCCGAACTGTTGCCGCTGGATGATCGTCCGGCCTGGCTGCATGGCGCCATTGCCAACGGCGTAGCGGTCTACCGGCAGGCCGGCGTACCGATGCTGGAGACGCACACCGTCGCCGAGCTGGGCCGCCAGCCGGATGCAGCCGGCCAGTTGATCCTCGCGCCGCCCTCGGCTGCGGGCACGCCGTGGATGCGGCGCTTCGGACGCCATCAGCTGGGCTTCGCGTCCGGCTGGATGCAGCTGCGCGGCAACCGGCGCCGGCGCAATGTCGATCGTGGTTTCGTCATTTCCGACCATGCCGATTGGCCTGCGCTGCTGCAGACCATCGAACAGACCGGCGCGCAGCGGGTGATCGCCACCCATGGCAACACCGACGCGCTGATCCCCTTCCTGCGCGAACGCGGGGTGGCTGCCGAAGCCTTCCGTACCGACTTCGGGAGCGAGGAATGAAAGCCTTCGCCGCGCTCTACCAGCGGCTGGACCGCAGCACCGCCACGCTGGACAAGCGTGCGGCGCTGGTTGACTACTTCCGCCAGGCACGTGCGCACGACGCAGCGTGGGCGCTGTATCTGCTCAGTGGCGGCAAGGTCGGCGGCGCGCGCAGGAAGATCGCGGCAAGCGGCGAACTACGCGCCTGGATTGCCGAACAATCGGGTCTGCCACCGTGGCTGGTCGAAGACAGCTATGCGCAGGTCGGTGACCTGGCCGAAACACTTACCCTGCTGCTGGACGATCCGGCGCAACCGGCTGCCGACCGGCCTCTCGCCGATTGGATCGAACAGCACCTGCTGGCCGTGGCGAACCAGGCCGAGACGGTACGCCGCGCGGCGGTGGTCACCGGCTGGCAGCAGCTGTGCAGCAGCGAACGGCTGGTGTTCAACAAGCTGCTGACCGGCGCACTGCGTGTTGGTGTTTCGCAGCGACTGGTGCAGCAGGCGCTGGCCGAATGGTCGGGCCTGGACATCGCACGCATCGCCCAGCGCATGCTCGGCGAATGGGTCCCCTCACCCGGGCTGCTGGACCAGCTGCTGTCACCGGACGAGCTGCCACTGGACCGGCAGCAGCCGTACCCGTTCTTCCTCGCCTCGCCCCTGGAAGGCGACCCGGAAGACCGCCTCGGCCCGATCGACGACTGGATGCTGGAATGGAAGTGGGACGGCATCCGCCTGCAGCTGCTGCGGCGGCGCGGCGAAACAGCCTTGTGGTCACGCGGCGAGGAGCGGCTGGATGGTCGCTTCCCGGAAATTGAACAGGCCGCGATGGCACTCCCCGACGGCTGCGTACTGGACGGCGAGCTGCTGGCCTGGGACGAGAGCGGCGACCTGCCGCGCGCCTTCACTGCGCTGCAGACCCGCATCCAGCGTCGCAAGCCCGGTGCCGCCACGCTGCGCAACACGCCGGTGCGCGTGCTCGCCTATGACCTGCTTGAACTCGACGGAGAGGATCTGCGCGCGTTGCCGTTGCAGCAGCGACGCCTGCGGCTGGCAGAGGTCATCGGCGGGCTGGGCGATACCCGCATCCAGCTGTCGCCCGAGGTGGTGGCCGACGATTGGGCGCATGCCGCCGCGATGCGCGAGCTGGCGCGCGAACGCGGCGTGGAAGGATTGATGCTGAAACGACGTGGCTCACCCTACCAGGCCGGGCGACGCCGCGGCGACTGGTGGAAATGGAAAGTCGACCCGCTCACGATCGATGCCGTGCTGCTGTACGCGCAGGCCGGGCACGGCCGCCGCAGCACGCTGTACACCGACTACACGTTCGGGGTCTGGGATGGCGACACCCTGGTGCCGGTGGCGAAGGCTTACTCTGGCCTGGACGACAAGGAAATCCTCGCACTCGACCGCTGGATCCGCGCCAACACCCGCGAGCGCTTCGGACCTGTACGCAGCGTGCGCGCCGAACAGGTCTTTGAACTGGGCTTCGAAGCGGTCAACCAGAGTTCACGGCACAAGTCGGGCGTTGCCGTGCGCTTTCCGCGGATCCTGCGCTGGCGCCACGACAAGCCGGCCAGCGAGGCTGATCAGCTGGCCACGCTGCAGGCGCTGGCGCGATGACCCGCAGCCAGGCGCTGCGTCGGCTGGAGGACTGGTTCGCGGCCCGCGGCTGGCGCTCATTGCCGTTCCAGCGCGCGATGTGGCGGCACTACCTGGCCGGTGAATCGGGCGTGCTGCACACGCCCACCGGCAGCGGCAAGACCCTGGCCATGTTCGGTGGGCCGCTGCTGCAGGCGATGATCGACCCACCCGCATCGCCGCGGCGTGCCAGCGCGGTACGGCCGCTGCAGGTGCTGTGGGTGACGCCGTTGCGCGCACTGGCCAGCGACACCGCGCGCGCCCTTCAGGCGGTGGTCGACGGGCTGGGACTGGGATGGCGGGTGGGCCTGCGCAGCGGTGATGCCAGCAACCGCGAGCGGCGGCAGGCGCGCGAGGGCCGCGTCGACGTGCTGGTGACCACACCGGAATCATTGGCGCTTCTGCTGAGTTATCCGGATACGCTGCCGCGCATGCGCCAGCTGCGCTGCGTGGTGGTGGATGAGTGGCACGAACTGCTGGGCAACAAGCGGGGCGTCCTGCTGCAGCTGAACCTGGCCGTGCTGCGCGAGGCCGCGCCTGCACTGCAGCTGTGGGGGCTGTCGGCCACGCTGGGCAATCTGCAGGAGGCACGCGACGTGCTGCTGCCTGGGCAGCCGGATGCACCGATCGTGCAGGGTGTGCGCCCGCGTGCGATCAACGTGCGCAGCCTGCTGCCCGATCCAGGTGAGCGTTTCCCGTGGGCCGGGCATCTCGGCCTGGCGCAGCTGCCACGCGTACTGGAGGCGCTGATGCAGGTGCGCAGCAGCCTGCTGTTCACCAACACCCGCGCGCAGGCCGAACTGTGGCATCAGGCGCTGGCGGCAGTCTGGCCGGAAGACCCGGATACGCTGGCACTGCATCATGGCTCGCTGGATCCGGCGCTGCGCCAGCAGGTGGAAGATGGCCTGCGTGCGGGCACGTTGCGTTGCGTGGTCGCGACCTCCAGCCTCGACCTCGGCGTGGACTTCCCCGAGGTTGAACAGGTGCTGCAGCTGGGCAGCCCGAAGGGCGTGGCACGCCTGCGCCAACGCGCCGGACGCGCACGCCATCGACCCGGAGCCGGCGGCGCCATCCTCTGCATACCCAGCCACGCGCTGGAGCTGGCCGAGTACGCCGCCGTGCGCCGTGCACTGGCCGAGGGCGTGGTCGAGGCGCGCAGGCCACCGACACTGTCGCTGGATGTGCTGGCCCAGCATGCGGTCAGCCGCGCGTTGGCCGGCGGCTTCCACAGCGACGCGTTGCTGGCGCAGGTACAGCGCACCCACGCCTTTGCCACGCTCGGTGAAGAGCAGTGGCAGGCCGTGCTGACATTCATCGTGCAGGGTGGCCAGGCGCTGGCCCAGTACCCCGACTTCCACAAGGTGGTACGCGATGGCGACGGTTGCTATCGCATGCACGACCGTCGCCAGGCGCTGCGTCATCGGCTCTCGATCGGCACCATCAGCAGCGATGGCAGCGTGCGGGTACAGTTCCTGCGCGGCGGTGGCCTGGGCGCGGTCGAGGAACAGTTCGCCAGCCGCCTGCGCCGTGGAGATCGCTTCCAGTTCGCCGGGCGCCTGCTGGAGCTGGTGCAGCTGCGCGACATGACCGCCTTCGTGCGATTGGCACGCGGGCGCGGTGACGGCGTCGTGCCGCGCTGGCAGGGCGGCCAGTTGCCGCTGTCGATGGCGCTGGGCCGCGAACTGGAGTCGGTCCTGTCCGGCGCCGATGACAGTGCGGAATCACGATGGCTGGCTCCGCTGCTGGCCCTGCAGCAACGCATGTCGGCGCGGCCCGCGCCCGATCATCTGCTGGTGGAGGACGTACGCCGCCGCGACGGCCAGTTCCTGTTCGTCTATCCCTTTGCCGGCCGTCACGTACACGAGGCACTGGCGGCCCTGTTGGCGCTGCGTTGCACGCGCCTGCAGCGCAACAGCATCGTCTATGCGGTGAACGACCATGGCCTGGTGCTGGCACCGGCGCAGGCCATCGAGCTGGACACAGCGCAGTGGCGCACGCTGTTCACCGGTGATCGGTTGCTGGACGATCTGCGTGCAGCCGTGAACCTGGGCGAGCTGGCACGACGCCAGTTCCGCGGCATCGCGCGCGTGGCGGGCCTGCTGGTGCCCAGCCTGCCCGGCGGCATGCCGCGTTCGCTTCGCCAGCTGCAGGCCTCGGCGGGCCTGCTGTACGACGTGCTTCGCGAACACGATCCGGACCATCTACTGCTGACGCTGGCCGAACACGAGGTCCTGCATGACAGCCTGGACCTGCCTGGCCTGCAGCAGGTGCTGGCACGCATCAGTACGCAGGCGCTGTCGGTGCAGCGTCCGGCGTCGCTGACGCCACTGGGCTTTCCCTTGTGGGCCGAGCGTCTGCGCGGGCAGTTCAGCAACGAAGACTGGCGCACACGCGTGCAGCGCGCGGCACAGCAACTGGAACGCCGCCATGGCCGATGAACTGCCCGTGCAGCTTGCCGGTGAAACCATGGTTCTGATCGGCGCACGTGCGCTGTACTGGCCGGCGCGGCAGGCGCTGCTGATCGCCGACCTGCACCTCGGAAAGGCCGACGTGTTCCGTCGTGCCGGCATCGCCCTGCCCCGCGGCGGCACCGCCGACGACCTGCAACGCCTGCAGTCACTGCTGGACACGCGCGCCTGCCGCGAACTGTGGATTCTCGGCGACATCCTGCATGGGCCCGCGCATCGCGCGGCCTGGTACCAGCAATGGCTGGGCTGGCGCGAACGCAATGCCGGGCTGGACGTGCACGTACTGCGCGGCAATCACGATCGGCAGCTGCCGCACGCGCAGCTGCAGGTACAGATCCACGATGAGATCGGGCTGGCGCCGTTCCTGCTTCGCCATGAGCCGGTGCCGGACGCGGCAATGCACGTGATCGCAGGGCATCTGCACCCGCAGGTCGCACTGCCCTCGTTGCGGCGGCGATTTCCTGCATTCTGGCTGCGCGAGCGGATGACGATCCTGCCCGCGTTCTCCGCATTCACCGCTGGCATCGTGCCTGTGCCTATCCGCGGCGAGCAGATGATCGCCTGCGTCGACGGCGGCCTGGTGCAACTGCCCGCGCGCTGAATCAGGACGGTCGCAGGCCCAGCGCCGGCATCAGGCGGAAATCCGCCGTGTCATCGTCACGTCGTCGCGGCAGGGCCTGGATCGCCACCAGCATTTCCTGCGCGCAGGTACGGATGCGTGCATGGTGTTCCGGTGATGCATGGCTGATCAGGCTGCCGACATGGAACTCGAACACGTCCTCCAGTACGTCGGGCTGGTCCTCGTGCAGCATCTGCAACAGGCCGCGCAGCTTGCAGATTTCCGATTCCAGCTCTTCGACCGCGAACAACATGGCGTCCTCCTCTTCAACATCCGGCGGCACGTCCGGGCCGCAGCAGGCCGCGACGGCGGCGCCACCCGGGCCACGCGCGATGTTGATCACGGAAAGGAAAACGGGCGACGCGGCTGTCGCGTGCTTCCCTCTTGTCGCACAACCACGGTGAGGCAACCGTTAATTCACGTGACGGCCTGCTTCACACGCCTGCGATTGCAGCGCCAGTGCGAGACGTTTCGGCTGCGCTGCCCAGCGCCTTGATGAAGGCAGGATCCAGCGCGAGCGAACCGAACCAGCCATGCTGCGTGCCGCTCAGCACGCGCAGCATGTGGCTGCGACCGCCCGGCAGGCGCCCCATCGGACCGAGCAGCACATCACGCGCCTTCGCCCAGGCATCGCGGTCGGACTGGAACAACGGCGTCAGCCATCGGCTCCAGCGCTGGTACACCGCCACATGCGCGCGCCGCTGCGCCTGGTAGGACTGCAGCGCGGCCGTGCCACCACCATGGATGCGCACCGCATCGCGCAGCGCCAGCGCATCGAGCAGCGCCATGTTCACGCCCTGCCCCAGCTGCGGACTCATCGCGTGCGCGGCATCACCGGCCAGCACCAGCCGCCCCTGGTGCCAGCGCGACATCACCGCATCGCGATAGACCGCGCGCGCCAGTTGGCCGGCATCACGCAGGTGGGCGAAGCGCGCAGCGGCCTGCGGCCACAGCGTGTGCAGTTCCTCCAGCCAGGACGGCATGCCATGGTTCTGCCAGCGCTCGAAATCGGTACGCGGCAGGCTCCAGAAAAAGCTCAGGCGCGGCGTGTCGTCACCCGGACAGGTGCCCACCGGCAGCAGACCGATCATCTTGCGCGCGGCCACGTAGCGCTGGCGCAACTCCTGCACGTGTGGCCAGTCTTCGGCCGGCAGCAGGCACCACAGCGCGCCCCACGGATACACGCGATCCAGCCCGGCACCCGTGGCAATGGTGCTGCGCAGCGTCGACGCTGCGCCATCCGCAGCCACCACCAGGTCGAACGGGCCATGCGTGCGGCCTTGGCCGTCGCGCAGGCGGCCCTGTTCGGCATCCACTCCGGTAATCGTGATGCCGGCATGCAATTGCCCTGCGCCGTCCCGCGCTTCATCCAGCAGCGAGAACAACGCGCCGCGCTGCATGCCCAGCCCATGCAGGCGCGCGTCCAGGCCGTCGTAGCGCATGTCCATCACCGCGCGCTCGCACGGCGTATCGCCGTACAGGCGGTGCACCGGTGCGGCATGCGCGCGCACGGCGTCGAGCAGGCCCATCTGCCACAGCACCTGCAGGCCACTGGGCTGCAGCAGGAAGCCTGCGCCGACCGGCCCAGGCGTGGGCACGCGCTCGAAAATGTCCACCTCGTGACCATCACGGGTGAGCAGGATGGACAAGGCCTGTCCAGCGGTGCCGTAGCCAATCACGGCGATGCGCAGTCGTTCCTTCATGCCTGCATTGTGCCCGAGGCCGGCAGATGACGACCGGAATGCGGACAGCTGCGCAAAAAAAACCCCGCCGGAGCGGGGTTTTCAACGCACTGTCGAGTGGATCACTCGGCCGGCGTGATGTTCGAAGCCTGGGCACCCTTCGGGCCCTGGGTCACGTCATAGGTGACACGCTGGCCTTCCTGCAGGCTGCGGAAGCCCTTGGAGTTGATGGCGGAGAAGTGCGCGAACACGTCGGCGCTGCCATCCTCCGGCGAGATGAAGCCAAATCCCTTGGCGTCGTTGAACCACTTGACGGTACCGTTCGGCATGGTGATGCGAGACCTTATGCAATGAATGGGTGGTGTACGCTGAACCCGCGCACAAGCTGAGTATGCAAAGCTTGCTCGGGGAAGACAATCACCCCCGTGCCAATTCGCCCACCAGTTCCGGAAGTCCGTTGCTCGCCGCCTGCACGTTGGCCAGCACTTCGGCCATCGTAATCTCCTCGCCATCTCCACAGCCGGCGGCCCAGTTGGCGATGATGGCCAGGCAGGCGTAATCCAGCCCCAGCTCCCGTGCCAGTGCGGCTTCCGGCATGCCGGTCATGCCCACCAGGTCGCAGCCATCACGGCGCATGCGGGCGATTTCGGCGATGGTTTCCAAACGCGGGCCCTGCGTGGCGCCGTAGCAGCCGCCGTCATGGACCGTGACACCGGTCACTTTCGCGGCGGCCAGGATCTTGCTGCGCAGCATCGGCGTGTACGGATGGCCGAAATCGACGTGGACGACGTCGGTGCCTTCTTCTTCACAGATCGTGCTGATGCGGCCCCAGGTGTAGTCGATGATCTGGTCCGGGCAGGCCAGCACGCGCGGGCCGAAGTCCTCGGTGATGCCACCGACCGTGTTCAATGCCAGCACCCGCTGCGCGCCAAGCTGCTGCAGCGCCGCCAGGTTGGCGCGGTAGTTGATCTTGTGCGGCGGCAGCGAGTGGCCTTCACCATGCCGCGCCAGGAACGCCACGCGATGGCCGAGCAGCGTCCCCACGCGTACCGGGCCGGACGGGCGGCCGAAGCGGGTGTCGACCTCGTGGGTCTGCACGTCGTCGAGCTTGGCCAGGTTGTAGACACCGGTACCGCCGATCACGGCCAGGGCGATCTGTTGCATTCGAAGCACTCCATGAAAAGACGAACGCCGGCACCCGAGGATGCCGGCGGCAGAAGAACACGCGCCGCGGGCGGCGGCGCCGTTATTCCTTCATCGCGTAGATGGCCGGCACGCAGCGCAGGGTTTCGTTGACGTCCATGCCGAAGCCGAACACGTAGCGGTCCGGCAGTTCGATGCCGGCGTAGTCGGCGACCACGTCCGGCAGCGCGCGGTCGTGCTTCTTCACTGTCATCGCAGCGATGCGCACGTCGGTCGCGCCCTGCTCCAGGCACCAGGTGCGCACGCCCTGCAGGGTGTAGCCCTCGTCGAGGATGTCGTCGATCAGCAGCACGCGGCGGCCGAACAGCGAGGTGGCCGGCTTGTGCTTCCAGACCAGGTCGCCGCCGGTGGTTTCACCGCGGTAGCGGGTGGCGTGCAGGTAATCGAACTGCACGTCCTGGCCACGCGCGCCCAGTTCCAGCGCCAGCTGGCCGGCGAACGGCAGCGCGCCGTGCATGATCGACAGGAACAGCGGCACCTCGCCCTTGTAATCGCGCGCAATGGCGTCGGCGATACCAGCGATGGCCTTGTCGATGGTGGGACGGTCGACCAGCAGGTCAGCCTGGGCCAGGGCCTGGGAAATGGTGAGGTTGGGCATCAGACGGTTCTTCCAAGGGTTTCAAGCAGACGGGATTGGGTGTCGCCATGGCGGGCATCGGCCAGCAGGCCGTCCCAGCCGAGCGCGCCGCGGCCAAGCAGCCCCAGCAGCGCAGCAGTATTGAGGGAGCGTCCCTGCACGGCGTGCAGGGCTTCATCGACCAGTTCCGGGTGGCAGACCAGCACCACATCGCAACCGGCATCCAGGTGTGCATGCACGCGCGCCGGCACGCCGCCGGCGCTGTGCGAGGCGGCCATGCCGATGTCGTCGGAGAACACCACGCCACGGAAGCCGAGCTCGCCGCGCAGGATGTCCTGGATCCAGCGCGGCGAATAGCCGGCCGGTTCCGGTGCCACCTGCGGGTAGATCACGTGCGCCATCATCACCGCATCGGCACCGGCGGCGATGCCGGCCTGGAACGGCACCAGGTCCTGCGCACGCAGCTCGTCCAGCGCGCGCGGATCGATCGCGGTGTCCACGTGGGTGTCTTCCAGCACCGTGCCGTGGCCAGGGAAATGCTTGAGCGTGGCCGCCATGCCAACGGCGTGCATGCCACGCACGTAGGCGGCGGTGAACGCGGCCACCACCTGCGGGTCTTCACTGAAGGCACGGTTGCCGATGGCACGGTTGCCACGGCCGAGGTCGACCACCGGCGCGAAGCTCAGGTCCACGCCGCTGGCGCGGACCTCGCTGGCCATCAGCCAGGCGTGCTGTTCGGCCAGCGCCAGCGCTCGCTGCGGATCAGTCGCGTAAAGCGCGCCGATCTCCTGCAGCGGCGGCAGCTCGCTGTAGCCTTCACGGAAACGCTGCACACGGCCGCCTTCCTGGTCCACGCAGATCAGCTGCGGGCGCGGGGCGGCGGCGCGGATCGCCGTGCTCAGATCGGTCACCTGCTGTCGCGAGGCGAAGTTGCGCTTGAACAGCACCACCCCGGCCACGGCATCGTGCTGCAGCCAGTCACGTTCCTGGGCGGTCAGTTCGGTGCCGGCAACGCCGATCAGCAGCATGGTCGATCTCCACAACGCGCGCCCGCATGGCGCAGTGCCGCATTGTCGCAGAACCAGCCGACAGGCGCAGTGGTCGCGAAAAGGGGACGGAGGGGATTAAGCCGCAATCGGCCCTCACGAGCTGGAAACGACTTGATCCCCTCCGTCCCCTTTTCGGGGCCGGTCAGACCTTGCAGCCGTCCGGGCCGCAGGCCTCGTCGCCCCCTGCCGGGGACGCGGATGCACCCTGCTCGGCCGCGATCTGGCGCAGCGCGTTGGCGAAGGCCTCCGGCGGCTGTGCGCCTGAAATGGCCCAGCGGCCGTCGATGACGAACGTCGGTACCGAGGAAATGCCCAGTGCATGGGCTTCCTGCAGCTTTGCCTCGACCTCCGCCAGGCCGCGGTCGGAGGCCAGCATCTGGGTGATCTCGCCCGCGTCGAGGCCACCGGCTACGCCAGCCTTGACCAGTACCGAGCTGTCGGCCAGGTTCTGGCCCTGCTCGAAATGGGCGCGGAACAACGCCTCGCCCACCGCGTCCTGCACCCCATGCTGGCCGGCCAGCCACAGCACCCGGTGGGCCGGCAGCGTGGTCACCCGCACCTGGCCCTGGCTGAAGTCCATCGGCAGGCCTTCGGCGCGCGCGGTGGTCTGGGTCTGGTTGAGGATCTGCTCAGTGCGCTCGACACCGCCGAACTTGCGCACATAGGCCTCGCGCAGCGGCACCGGCTTCGCATCCGCGTCCGGGTCCAGCTGGAACGGCTGCCAATGGATGTCGAGTTCAGGCGCGTCGGCGCCCAGCAACTGCACGCCCTGCTGGAAACGATGCTTGCCGATCCAGCACCAGGGGCAGACCACGTCGGAGTAGATGTCGATTCTCATCCCCACCACATGGGGGCCATGGCCTTCGAAAAAAGGGGACGGAGGGGATCAAGCCGCTTTCCGCACAGGCGGGGGTAAAGACGACTTAATCCCCTCCGTCCCCTTTTTGGGGGGTTCACCACTGTGAATAGGGGCGACTGGCGAGGGCGACGTTGTAGTAGCGGGCGTCGTCGGTCACCTCGGCACCCACCCAGTCCGGCAGGTCGATGACCTGGTCGGCGCTGTCCAGCTCGACCTCGGCCACGACCAGACCAGCGTTGTCGCCGAGGAACTCGTCCACTTCCCAGGTCAGCCCGGCGTGGTCCACCAGATGGCGACGCTTGTCGATCAGCCCGCCTACGCACAGTGCAAGCAGCGCGCGCGCGTCCTCCACCGGGATCGGGTAGTCGAATTCCTGCCGGGTATGGCCGATGGTGCGCGACTTCAGGTTCAGCGCGGCGCGGTCGCCCTCGATACGCACGCGCACCGAAGCGTTCTGGGTGCCACGGTCGAGCGCGCCCATGTCGTTGATGTAGCCCTGCGCCATCGGGATCACCCGGTGCGCGGCGATGCGCCAGTCATCGCTGCTGACGAGGAATTTGCGTTCGATTTCGATGCCCATCGCGCCATTATGCGCGATGGGCATGACAGCCCGTCAGCGCTTCTCGAACACCGCAATGCTTTCCACGTGTGCGGTGTGCGGGAACATGTCCATGGCACCGGCGCTGACCAGGGTGAAGCCCTGTTCGTTGACCAGGTAGCCGGCATCGCGCGCCAGCGAGCCCGGGTGGCAGCTGACGTAGACGATGCGCTTGAACTGCTTCAGCGGCAGCTGCTGCAGCACTTCGATCGCACCCGAGCGCGGCGGGTCGAGCAGCAGCTTGTCGAAGCCCTGGCGCATCCACGCAGTGCTGCGCTGGTCCTGGGTCAGGTCGGCACTGAAGAACTGCGCGTTGGCCAGGCCGTTGCGCTCGGCATTCTCGCGGGCACGCGCGACCAGGCCGGCATCGCCTTCCACGCCGACCACTTCGCGTACGCGACGGGCCAGTGGCAGGGTGAAGTTGCCCAGGCCGCAGAACAGGTCCAGCACGCGCTCGTCCTCACCCGGTTCCAGCAGGTCCAGGGCGTGGGCGATCATCTTCTCGTTGAGCTTGGCATTGACCTGGATGAAGTCCAGCGGGCGGAATGCCAGCTCGACATCCCACGGTGCCAGCCGGAACGACAGCGGCACGCCCTGCCCGTCCAGCGGCTGCACGGTGTCCACGCCGCCGGACTGCAGGTAGATCACGAAGCCATGCTGCTGGCCAAAGGTGGCCCAGGCCGCGCGGTCGGCATCGCTGAGCGGCTGCAGGTGCCGCACGGTCAGGACCACGGCCTGGTCGCCAGCGATGAATTCGATCTGCGGGATGTCACGCTTGCCATCGAGCGATTCGATGAAGGTGGACAGGGCCTCGACCTTGGTGCCGATCTCCGGAATCACGGTCAGGCACTGGCCGAGGTCGGCCACGAACCGCGGGTCCTGTTCACGGAAACCGACCAGGGTCTTGTCCTTCTTCTCGACCCGGCGCACCGAGAAACGGCCCTTGCGGCGGTAGCCCCAGCTCTCGCCGACCAGCGGCGCCAGCACGGTGCCCGGCTTCACGTGGCCGATCCGCTCCAGGTTGTCCATCAGCACGCGCTGCTTGGCGACGATCTGCTGGTCTTCGTCCAGATGCTGCAGCACGCAGCCGGCGCAGGTGCCGAAGTGCGGGCATTTGGGGGTGACACGCTGCGGCGAGGCCTGCAGCACCTGTACCGTGCGCGCCTCGTCGAAATGGCGGCTGCGGGCGGTCTGTTCCGCCATCACCACCTCGCCCGGCAAGGCGCCGCTGATGAAGGTGACCTTGCCGCCCTCGCCTTCACGGCGGGCGACGCCGCGGCCATCATGGCTGAGGTCGAGGATTTCGGTCTGGAACGGGGTACGGTCGATGCGGGAGCGGGATCGGGCCACGTGGCGACAGGCTGCGGGCAAAAATGGGGCCGTATTGTCGCAGATCCTGACCGGCAGGGCCCGGACCCGCTTGCGCCCGTCGCCGTCGTGCTTGATGATTGGACCAGCTGACATGGAGGCAGCCCTGATGCAGATGACCCCGCGGACCAGCCGGCCCCGCTTCCTGCTTGTCGAGGACGACATCATCAGCCGCGGTTTTTTCAAGGCGGCATTGGAAACGTTACCAGCGGATGTGGACACCGCAGACTCACTGGCCAGCGCGCTGGCCAGCGCCGAGCCCGGCGCGCATGACCTGTGGCTGATCGACGTCAATCTGCCCGATGGCAACGGCGCGCAGCTGCTGCGCGAACTGCGCCGCTCACACCCCGATACCCCGGCGTTGGCGCATACCGCCGACGGCGACACCTCCATTCATGCCCGCCTGCGCGAAGCCGGTTTCAGCGACACCCTGGTCAAACCGCTGGGCCGCGACCAGCTGCTGAAGGCGGTGCGCCGGGCCCTGGTGAACAGCCCGGCGGGCATCTTCGTGGCCCAGGCCCCGGCAGCGGTCGAGCTGCAGGTGCAGGACTGGGACGAGACCGCAGCACTGGCCGCACTGAATGGCCAGCGCAACCACCTGATCGCGCTGCGAGAACTGTTCCTGGCCGAGTTGCCCGGCGTGCGCGACGCGGTCGAGCAGGCGGTGCACCAGCATGACGAGCGGCAACTGCGCAGCCAGTTGCATCGGCTGCAGGCGAGTTGCGGCTTCGTGGGTGCGGCACGTCTGGGCCGGGCAGTGCGCCAGCTGCATCACGCGCCCGAGTCGGGGCAGGCCCAGGACGGGTTCCGCGCCGCAGTGGCTGCCCTGCTGCACTGAGGGGTGTTCGGCAGGGCTGCGCCCTGCACCTGCTCAATGCAACGGCAACGACCAGAGCAAGAGCGACATTCTGTGGGATGGCGGGGCGGTGTGGGTGGTCAGGACACGCCGTAAACCCGTCCCTGGGGGCTCGATGGCGCCATCCATGGCGCCAACGGTCCTGCCAACCCACACCGCCCCACCTCTGACAGATTCCAGCGGCTGTTGGTAGGTGTCGACCTTGATCGACACGGTAGATCTACGCCATGCGTGGATG